>NZ_JAXGFU010000008.1:0-266064 GCF_041008815.1 Pseudophaeobacter sp. A-200-2
TGTTCTTTGATCATTCCGATGATCTGTGCTTCTGTAAAACGGCTCTTTCGCATCTGTTTGCTCCATCAAGAGGTTGAGCAAACTCTACATTAAAGTGCGGGAGATTTCGGGGGGCAGGTCAAGTACGGGGCGGCCTTTGCGGGGCTGGGGCAGAATAATATCATAACCACATCCGCAGCTGCGCCAACGGTGGAGGTGCAGACGCCAGTGAGCCCTTCGGAGTGGGATGGCTCTACCCCGTTCATTGACTGATCAGAAAGCCTTTCCTGCGGCGCGCAGAGGGCAGGCAACGTGGTCATGTCCCCCCGCTTTATGCGCGCCTTTGCTCCGCGTGCATGTCCGGGGGGGCTTGTGGATCAGCGTTTCCAGAACCGTTTTGGTTTCGGCTTCTGGGCCTTGAGGTGTTTCTTCAGCTCGGTAAAGCCACCAATTTTCTCCCCGTCGATAAACACAAGCGGCGTTGTGGTGACGTGGTGCTTATCCTTGAAGACATCTGTTTCCCGGCGGGTGCGCAGCACATGTTCTTCGATATCGAATTTTTCGCGACGCAGCAGGTCAAGGGCTGCCGTGCCGAAGCCACAGGTGTAATTGGGCAAATCCATGCGATATATTACGGCTTTGGGCATAGGGGTATCCTTTCTATTCGCGGCGGGTTTCGAATACCGGCATGGCTTGCGCAAGGTCGGGCGGATCACGTTGGCGTGGGGGAGGTGAGTGCGCCGGCTGGGAGCAGCGTGGGGAGCGCCTGATTGTCAGCCGCGCGTCGGCCAGTCGCGGTGCAGATCGTCGATGATGATGGCGTGCTTGTGAGCCTCATCCCCGTGCTCAAGCAGGTGTGGATGATCCGGCGGCAGATCCGCGTGGCTATGGGTAATCTCCGATGGGGCATGGGCAGGCCAGAGGAAACGGCACAGCAGCAGCCCAGCAAGAGAAAGCGCCGCCAGCAGGATCAGCGCTGTGAGCGTGCCAAAGGCGGTCATCAGCCAGCCAGACAGCGGATAGGTCAAAAGCCAACAAGCATGGGAGAGGGCAAACTGCGCGGCAAAGATGGCCGGGCGGTCCTCGGCATGGGCAGAGCGGCGCAACAGCCGTCCGGAGGGGGTCATGACCGACGAGTAGCCGATGCCGACCAGGCACCAGCTGATCAGCAGCCCACCCCAGCTGAGGCCCGTAATCGCCACCAGGGCCGCCAGCCCCAGCAATGCCGCAACCAGCAGCCCGGCGCCGGACAGCATGACTGGCCGGTCCGGCACCCGGTCCAGCACAGGGGGCAGCAGCAGCGCCGCCAGCATCGAGCCGAAGCCAAAGGCGAACATCGCCCAGGCCACATTGCTTTCGCTCAGGCCCAACTCTCCGCGCACCAGAACCACCGAGTTCACCAGCACCATGGCTCCGGCGGCCGAGACCGCAAGATTGAGCGCCAGAAGACCGCGCAGCCGCGGCGTGGCCAGATAGATCCGGATCCCTCGGGTGGTGCGGTCGTAGATACCGCGCCGCTGGGTGGATTTGGGGCTGGGCAGCAGCACTGAGACGACAAGCAGGGCCGAGCCTATAAAACCGGCGACCGTGCCAAGGAACAGCGTGTCATAGGCCATGACGGCCAGCAGCAGCGCCGCCAGAGTCGGGCTGACGATGTTCTCCAGATCATAGGTCAGCCGCGACAGCGACAGCGCCCTTGTATATCGGTCCTCTTCCGGCAGGATGTCCGGAATCGTGGCCTGGAATGTGGGAGTAAAGGCAGCTGATGCGGATTGCAGCATGAAGATTAGCACATAGACCTGCCAGACCTCGGTGACGAAGGGGAGACACAGGGCCGCTGCCGCCCGCACGAGGTCCAGAGATACCAGCAGGGCGCGGCGGTTCACACGGTCGGCAAAGGCCCCGGCGATGGGTGCAATCCCCACATAGGCGATCATCTTGATCGTGAAGATACTGCCGAGCACCAGCCCCGCGCCGCTGCCTGCCAGATCATAGGCGAGCAGACCCAGCGCAACGGTGGCAAGTCCAGTCCCGATCAGCGCCACGACCTGGGCCAGGAACAGATGGCGATAGGTGCGGTCTGACAGGATGTCGAACATGGGCGTCCTTACGCGGAGCGGGAAATGGCGATGGGCCTGATCCTGCCTGAGCGTCAAAGGGCAGGCAAGAACGACGGGGAAGAGCGTTCGACAAACGGGCTTCTTTTCGGCACGATGCGCCGGACGAACACATAATCGAAGCCGGAAAGAGAGTTCATGAAGCAGCGCAAACTTGGAGCCCAGGGACCAGAGGTCGGATGCATCGGCTATGGCGCGATGTCCTTTTCAGACATGTACGGCCCCACCAATGAGGCCGAAAGCCACGCCATTCTCGACAGCTGCCGGGATCTGGGTGTGACGCTGCTGGACAGCGCCAATATCTACGGCATGGGTAAATCCGAGAACGCCATCGGCAGTTACCTGGGCGCCAATCCCGGGGCGCGTGATGAGTTTATGATCTCGACAAAGGCCACGATCACCCGCGACGGGGAGGGCAACCGGTGTTTTGACAACTCGGCTGAGCATCTTGAGGCAGAGCTGGACAAATCCCTGCAGCGGCTGGGGGTGGACTGCGTCGATCTGTTTTATGCCCACCGCCGCGATCCGCGTTTCACGCCCGAGGAAACGGCGGCGAACCTTGGTCGTCTTGTGGAAAAGGGCAAGACGCGCGCGATTGGCCTGTCTGAGGTGGCGCCGTCGACTCTGCGCCGCGCTATGACGGCCTTTCCGATCACTGCGGTTCAGTCAGAGTATTCCCTGTCGACCCGGTTCCCCGATCTTGGCCTGGTACAGGCCTGCGCCGAACTCGGGGTGGCTTTTGTGGCTTTCTCGCCGGTGGGGCGCTCCTTGCTGACAGACAACCCGATTCCGAAGGCGCGGATCCCGCAACTGCCGTTCCTTGCTGGCAACCCGCGGTTCATGGAGCCGAATCTGAGTGAGAACCTGCGGATCACCGATAAGTTCCGTGCACTTGCGGCGCAGATGGGGACCTCGGCGGCAGCTTTGGCCAACGCTTGGCTGCTGACCCGCGGTGACCACGTGATCCCGATCCCCGGGACTCGCAGCGTCAAACACCTTGAGGAATGCGTCGCGGGCGCGGATCTGACGCTGACGCCTGAGGACTTGGAACGGATCGAGACTGTGCTGCCCGTGGGATGGGCGCATGGCGACCGCTATTCGGATGAGCAGTGGATCGGCCCTGAGCGCTATTGCTGATCCGACAGTTGCTCTGGTTCACGGAGACGGGGCGAATACGGGTCTTTGGTTCGCGAGTGCGTGGAGGGATAGGGAGCTTTCCTCTTGGTTTCAATGCTTTACATCTGGGAATGAATTTTTTTGGCCGAAAGCGGATAAAATGACAAAACACCGCTTGACGATACCCGAGGCCTAGGAATATTACACCCCAACGTTCGGCAGAGATGCTGAACGGGCAGCGAGCGGTTGTAGCTCAGTTGGTTAGAGTACCGGCCTGTCACGCCGGGGGTCGCGGGTTCGAGCCCCGTCAACCGCGCCACTGCTGCCTGCCCGCCTTGGGCAATACCAGGGTCCGCTCCGGATGGGGGAGGCCGAAAGGCAGATGATATGAGATCCATGCGCGGTTGTAGCTCAGCTGGTTAGAGTACCGGCCTGTCACGCCGGGGGTCGCGGGTTCGAGCCCCGTCAACCGCGCCACTCATAAGTCTGGTCCCATGTGACAATGGGAAGTCCCGAAATGGGACCGGTCGGAACGCCTTATATAGGCCATGCGCGGTTGTAGCTCAGCTGGTTAGAGTACCGGCCTGTCACGCCGGGGGTCGCGGGTTCGAGCCCCGTCAACCGCGCCACTTCCTTTTTCCTCGAAAAATCAGGACCAGATGCGCGTGTCATGAAACTGCTGGATTCCATCGACTGGACGACTGCGATCATTGTCGCACTGCTTCTGGGGCTGGCGCCTTTCTTCCCCGAACCGCACCTGTGGGAAAAGCTCAGGATGCTGTTTGCAGGGGAATTGCAGCGCGCCCTCGAGGGGTTCAATCTGCTGATGCACGGCGCCCCCTTGGTGCTGCTGGTGCTCAAGGCCGCAAGAGACCTGCGCGCACGCAAGGGGTAGGCTGCCTGCAGAGCGGGGTATTGGCAGTAAGGGGGGGGCGGCCGCGCTGTGCCTTCTATCATCGGCCAAGGTCGGGAGAGTCTGCACAGGCTCAGTGCCCATGTAGCCGACACCATCGGCGCCAAGAACACCGGATGTCAGAACGCTGGTTGTTCACTAAGAAAGTCCAGGAGCGCTTCCGCGGTTTCCGATGGGTGCTGGTCCACGAAGAAATGCCCGCCCGGAATGGCCGCAGCGCGCATGTTGGCTAGGCGGGGCGCCCAGGTTGCCTCCACATCATATTGTTTCGCCATAGCGCCGGTGGCGCCATAAAGGACCAGCGCGGGGCAGGAGACCTGACAGTTCAGATCAGCGGCATCTAGCGCGAAATCCACATCGATTGCGGCGCGGTAATCGTTGCACATCGCATGGATGCAGGCCGGATCACGCCAGCTCTTGCGGTAGGCCGCCAGCGCCTCGGCCGGGAAATCCTCCAGCGTCGCGCCGCCCCAGCCCAACATGCAGCTTTCAAAATAGTAGTCCGGGTCCGCCCCGATCATCCGCTCGGGAAAGGGCGCGGGCTGCGCCAGAAAGAACCAGTGGTAATAAGCGCGGGCGACCTCTTGGTGCAGATCACCCAGCAGCAGGTGGGTGGGGATGATGTCCATCACTGTCAGGCTGGCCACTGCTTCGGGGCTGTCCAGCGCCATGCGATGCGCCGTGCGTGCGCCACGGTCATGGCCGACGAGGTGAAAGCTCTCATGGCCCAATGAACGCATCAGCGCCACCTGATCGGCGCCCATCTCGCGAAAGCTCATCGCGGTCATGTCGTCTGGCTTGCTGCTGTCGCCATATCCGCGCAGATCGGCAGTCACCACGGTGAACTGTTCGGCAAGGCGTGGTGCCACGGCATCCCACATGGCGCGGGTTTGTGGGAACCCATGCAGCAGTAGAACGGCAGGTCCGCTGCCTTGCTGGGTGTAGGCAATCGTTTGGCCGTTCACCTCGGCGCGGCCTGTTTCGATTTCTGATGCCATCCACCTGACCTCCCTGAGTGGTGTGACTTCCCTGAATGAGGGATGCCCGGCCCACAGGGCCGGGCATGGCGGGGAGCCGCCGCTCCCCTATCTTGGCCCCTTACGACTTGGTCAGTGCCTCCAGAACCCGCGCCCAGGAGCGGATGCCTTTGTGAAAGCTCTTGAGGTCGTATTTCTCGTTCGGCGAATGGATCGCGTCATCTTCATTTGCAAACCCGATCAGCATCGATTCCATGCCGAGGATGGATTTGAAGAAACCCGCGATCGGGATCGATCCGCCCATGCCGCAGAAGACCGCCTCGCGCTCCCATTCGTCGCTCAGCGCGCCGCGGGCGGCGGTGAATTCGGGGCGGGTGATATCCATCACCGAAGCGCGCGATCCTTCCAGATCGTTGTCCCAGACCACCTTGCAGTCGGGCTTCAGGCGGTCTTCGATATGCTTGCGGATCTTCAGGCGCAGCGCGTCGGGGTCCATATCCCCCACCAGACGGCAGGTGATCTTGCAGTGCGCCTCGGACGGGATCACGGTTTTCGATCCGGCGCCGTTGTAGCCGCCCCACAGACCGTTGACTTCCAGCGTCGGGCGCGCCCATTGCTGCTCCAGAATGCTGCGGTCCTTTTCGCCATGGGCCTGGGTGTAACCGGCGTTGCCAAGGTAGTCGTCTGCATCAAAACCGCAGCCTTCCCACTGGCGCATCTGGTCCTCGGGCACCTCTTTCACGCCCTCATAGAAGCCTTCGACGGCGATCTTGCCGGTTTCCTCATCATAGAAGGAGGCAACGATACGGCTGATTTCGCGCAGCGGGTTGAGGCCCGGCCCGCCATAGTGGCCGGAATGCAGGTCGATGCGCGGGCCGACCAGGGTGAATTCATCCTTCAGCATCCCGCGCAGCTGCGAGGCGATGGAGGGCACGCCGCGCGACACCATGGAGGTGTCACAGATCAGCGCGATATCCGCTTTCAGCTCTTCGGCGTGTTCTTTCATGAAGGGCACCAGCGACGGCGAGCCCGATTCCTCTTCGCCTTCGAAGAAGAAGGTGATGCGGCAGGGCAGGGAGCCGTGGATCGCCTGCCAGGCGCGGCAGGCCTCGACAAAGGTCATCAACTGCCCCTTGTCGTCCGAGGCGCCGCGGCCCCGGATGACGGTGCCGTTTTCGGTCTCTTCCAGTTGCGGTTCGAACGGCGGTGTCTTCCACAGGTTCAGCGGATCGACCGGCTGCACGTCATAGTGGCCGTAGAACAGGACATGCGGCGCGTCCTTGTTTTCCTGCCCCACGTGGCCCACCACCATAGGGTGGCCGGGGGTTACGCGTTTTTCGGCGTCGATGCCGATGGATTTGAGATCTGCCACCAGCCAGTCAGCCGCCTTTTCGCATTCTGCCTTGTAGGCCGGGTCGGTCGAGACGGACTGGATCCGCAGAAGGTCCAGCAGCCGGTCCGTTGCTGCGTTCACATCGGCGTCGATCCGGTCCAGCACTTCATTCAATGACATGTCTCACTCCTGCGTTCTGATTATGGTTTGTGATGATTTGTCGCGGACCGTAGCAGCGCCGTCAAAGAGGCGCCAGTGGGGAAGCTGGACGAGGGGATGAACCGCCATAGCCGGCTGACCATGCAGGTATTTACCAAAGTTTCCGATCCTCTATGACCGGCGCCTTTCAGCGCCGCGGGCCACGCAATTGTCAGGAAATAGCCGTCCGCGCCGGGTTGTGGGCTCAGTTGCTTAGGTCTATTTGACCTGCATCAATGTTGCGCAACATGCCTTTTGCGTAAGCAGTTGATCAAAATCGGCGTCTAGGGTAGTTATTCATAAATGTGAATGGGACTGCCTTCGCGCCAGCGCCCTGGGTGCCAGACTTACAGCTATGGAGATGCCGGTGGACTATACCGCGAAACTCGACGCAGCGATTGAAAGCCTTCACGAAGAAGGCCGCTACCGGACCTTCATCGATATCGAACGGAAGAACGGACAGTTCCCGCATGCGGTCTGGACCCGTCCCGATGGCAGCGAAAGCGATATCACCGTCTGGTGCGGTAACGATTACCTTGGCATGGGGCAGCACCCGGTGGTTCTGGCCGCGATGCATGAGGCGATCGATGCAACTGGCGCAGGCTCCGGCGGAACCCGCAACATCTCGGGCACCACTGTCTATCACAAACGCCTTGAGGCCGAACTGGCGGATCTGCACGGCAAGGAGGCATCCTTGCTGTTCACCTCGGCCTATGTGGCCAATGACGCAACGCTTTCGACCCTGCCCAAGCTGTTCCCCGGCCTAATCATCTATTCCGATGCGTTGAACCATGCTTCGATGATCGAAGGCGTGCGCCGCAACGGCGGTGCCAAGCGTATCTTCCGGCACAATGACGTGGCTCATCTGCGCGAACTGCTGGAAGCAGACGATCCGGAGGCGCCCAAGCTGATTGCCTTCGAATCGATTTACTCCATGGATGGCGATTTCGGTCCCATCGAAGAGATCTGTGATCTGGCCGATGAATTTGGCGCGTTGACCTATCTCGACGAAGTGCATGCGGTGGGCATGTACGGCCCACGTGGCGGCGGTGTGGCTGAGCGTGACGGTCTGGCAGACCGTATCGACATCATCAATGGAACCCTGGCCAAGGCATTTGGCGTGATGGGGGGGTATATCGCGGCTTCGGCCAAGATGTGTGACGCCATCCGCTCTTATGCACCCGGCTTTATCTTCACCACCTCGCTGGCCCCGACGGTTGCAGCCGGGGCGGCGGCCTCGGTGGCTTTCCTCAAGACCGCGCCCGAGCTGCGCGAGAAGCACCAAGAACAGGCAAAGATCCTGAAAATGCGCCTCAAGGGGCTGGGCCTGCCGATCATCGATCACGGCAGCCACATCGTGCCGGTCATCGTCGGCGACCCGGTTCACACCAAGAAGTTGAGCGATATGCTGCTGTCGGATTTCGGCATTTACGTTCAGCCGATCAACTTCCCCACCGTCCCCCGCGGCACCGAACGGCTGCGGTTTACCCCGTCGCCGGTGCATGGGCCGCTGGAAATCGACGCTTTGGTCAAGGCAATGGACGGTCTTTGGTCGCATTGTGCGCTGAATCGCGCCGAATTGGCCGGGTAGTGCACAGTTCTGTGTTCAAAACTGTTGAGTGTGTTATCGTTTCATCAACGGATTGGTCAGCTTGAGTCGTTAGGGTGATTCTGCAGACATCAAAATCCGGTTGCGGCAGGTAAAGATGGGACAGCAGGCATGATCGGGCGCCTTACTCAGCGCAAATCAAAAGAGCAGGGTGAGCCATCCGCGCCCAAAAGTTTTGACGACTTTGAGCTGCGGCTTGGCGACATGATGCGCGGCGAGCGCGCAACCATGGGGAAATCCCTGCTGGATGTGCAACGAGAGTTGCGCATCAAGGCGTCTTACATCGCTGCGATTGAAAATTCCGATCCTTCAGTTTTTGACACGCCCGGCTTCATCGCCGGGTATGTGCGCTCTTACGCGCGCTATCTGAACATGGATCCCGAAGAGGCGTTTGAAACCTTCTGCCGCGAAAGCGGCTTTACGGTTGCCCACGGCATGTCCGCCGAGGCCTCGGTGCGTAAGGCAAAGGTTGCACCCGGTGCACAAGCGGCAAATGCCAGTGGGCTGGGCAGCGACCCGTTCACCTCGCCCAACACGCCCTTTGCCCCCTCTGCGGGTGGTCTGTTCAGTCATGTGGAGCCACGCGCCATCGGATCGCTGATGGTGCTGGCGGCGCTGATCACTGGCATCGGCTACGGCGGCTGGAGCATCCTGAAAGAAGTGCAGCAGGTGCAGTTCGCACCGGTCGATCAGACGCCGCTTGTGCTGGCGGATGTGGACCCGCTGGAAGGCGCGCAGCTGAACCTGGCGAATGCGGATACGGATCCTGCGGCAGCGGCGCTGGACCGGCTCTATCGCCCCCAGGCGCTGGATGTTCCGGTTCTCGAAGCCCGGGACGCGCCGATTGCAACGCTTGATCCGCGCACCTTTGGCAACTTTGCCGAACCCGATCTGCCATCCATCCAACTGGCGGAGGCCAGCCTGCCTGCGGACATCGCCGGGCAGAAGCTGACGGTACCGCAGGTCGTCGAAGAGGTGGCGCCGAGCGCGGAAATGCTTGCCGTACGTCCGGCATGGGTCGAGGTGACCGCCGCGGATGGCAGCGTCATCTTCGAAGGGATCATGGAGCCGGGCGACCGGTTCGAGATCCCCCTGACCGAAGTTGCACCGACCCTGAAGACCGGGGAAAGCAGCGGCATCTATTTTGCCGTCAATGGACAGCATTTTGGTCCCGTGGGCCAGCGTGGACGGGTGACCAAGAATGTCGATCTGTCCCCGGATGCGATCTCGGGTCGGTTCGAGGTGGCAGATCTTGAGGATGACCGCAACCGCGCCCTTGCGACTCTGGTGGCGCAGCTGCAGGTCGACAGCGCACAGGACTGATCCTTTTTCCGCTTTTACTGTGTCTGACCGCGCCTGCCATTGCAGACGCGGCCCGCAGCACGTATCTACCGGCTGAGCAGCAGGACCATAGGGGACGGACCGCATGTCGCTGAATCACATTCGACCCTGGCGCCATATCGAGCGCCGCAAGAGCCGCCAGATCCATGTAGGGAACGTGCCGATTGGCGGGGATGCGCCCATCGCGGTGCAGACCATGACCAATACGCTGACCACCGATGTCGCTGCGACCATCGCCCAGGTGCAGGCCGCCGCGGAGGCGGGCGCGGATCTGGTGCGTGTCTCGGTCCCGGATGAGGCTTCGTCCAAGGCGCTGAAGGAAATCGTGCGCGAAAGCCCGGTGCCCATCGTTGCGGATATCCATTTCCACTACAAACGTGGGATTGAGGCAGCCGAGGCAGGCGCCGCCTGTCTGCGCATCAATCCCGGCAATATCGGCGATGAAAAACGCGTCGCCGAAGTGATCAAGGCCGCCCGCGACCACAATTGTTCGATCCGGATTGGCGTCAACGCCGGCTCATTGGAAAAGCACCTGCTCGACAAATACGGTGAGCCTTGCCCCGAAGCGATGGTCGAAAGCGGTCTCGATCATATCCGCATCCTGCAGGATCACGATTTCCACGAGTTCAAGATTTCGGTGAAGGCCTCTGATGTCTTCATGTCGGCAGCCGCTTATCAGCAACTGGCCGAGGCGACGGATGCGCCGATCCACCTTGGGATTACCGAGGCAGGGGGCTTTGTCTCCGGTACCATCAAATCGGCCATCGGTCTGGGGCAGCTTTTGTGGATGGGCATTGGCGATACGCTGCGCGTCAGCCTCTCTGCCGATCCAGTCGAAGAGGTAAAGGTCGGCTTTGAGATCCTGAAATCGCTGGGTTTGCGGCACCGCGGCGTCAATATCATCTCCTGTCCCTCCTGCGCGCGGCAGGGGTTCGACGTGATCAAGACGGTTGAGGCGCTGGAAGAGCGACTGGCCCATATCCACACACCGATGAGCCTGTCTATCATCGGCTGCGTCGTGAACGGGCCGGGTGAGGCGCTGATGACGGATGTCGGTTTTACCGGCGGCGGGGCTGGGGCCGGGATGGTCTATCTCGCGGGCAAAGCCAGCCACAAGATGAGCAACGAAGAGATGGTCGACCATATCGTCGAACAGGTCGAACAAAAGGCTGCAGAAATCAACGCGGCTGAGGCAGCCGCCGCGGAATAGGTAGAGGGCCCGATACCGGGGCTATATGCGGTCTGACAAAAACGGGGCGCCAAGGGCGCCCCGTATTGCGTTTCAGTGCGTTTCTCGGGCTGCGGTCGCAGCGCGGGTCAGCCGCGGTTCTTGCGGTTCTCTGCCACCAGGACTTCCATCTGATCAGTAGGCAGATAGCCGCGCAGCAGTTCTCCGCCCAGAACAAATGTGGGCGTGCCGGAGATCGACAGACGCTGGGCCAGATCGCGGGTCTGGCGCAATTCGCGGGTGACGTCCTCGGAATCCATATGGGCGAGGATGGCGTCGGCATCCAGATCAAGCCCGTCGGCCAGACGGCGCAGGGCAACTTCGCCCGGCTCGCCAGTCATTTCCATCAGGGCTTCGTGCACGGATTTGTAGGCATCGTCGCCAGCCAGCTGTTTGGTGGCAACGGCAAAGCGCGACGACAGCACCGAGGCTTCGCCCAGGATCGGGAATTCCTTCACCACCCAGCGGATGTTGCCATCCTTTGCCAGCAGCTCCGCCACCTCAGGCGCGGCGCGGCGGCAATAACCACAGCGATAGTCCATGAACTCGACCAGGGTGATGTCGCCCTCGGGGTTGCCTCCGACCCAAGAATAGCCGTCGTTTTCCAGTTCCTGCAGGTTGTCGGCAACCAGCGCCTGATCGCGGGTGGCTTCGGCGGCGGCCTGACGCTGCTCCAGCAGGTTCACGGCCTCAAGGATCACCTCGGGGTTCTCCATCAGGTATTCCCGCACCTGGACGCCAAAGGCCTCGCGTTCGGCGGCGCTCATATTCGAAAGGTCCAGCGCCTGCGCGGGGGCGCCAAGCAGCGCAAGAGCAGTGGCAGCGCCTGCTGCTGCACGTGTAACACGGATCATTTTCGTTTCCTTTTCTGTGTTTTCTCATAGGCCACCAGCACGTCCTGCGCCCGGCGCCAGGCTGGCGATCCGGTGGGCAGAAGCGCGGTGGCGCGTTTGGCATGCAGACCGGCATCGTCCAGCCGCCCTTGCAGGGCATAGCGTTCCGCTGTCACCAGCGCGGCTAGTCCGGTCTGTTTCGTCTTGGCATAGGCCTGCGCCATGTCCCGCAGCAGCACCGTGTTGCGAAAATCGATGCCGCGGGATTTTTCCAGCGATTTGAGCGCGGCCCGGGGCTGCCCGGCGGCCAGCTGCGCCCGGCCATAGCTGGCCAGAACCAGCGGGTCCGAGGGGGCAAGCGCAACCGCCTGTCCGTAACTGGAAAGCGCCGCATTCCAGTCGCGGTTTTCCATCAGGATCTGACCTTTGAGATCGTGATAAAACGGATCCTTGGGGCGCAGCGCGATGGCGCCGTTTATGGCGGTCAGCGCCTTCTTGCGATTGTTGAGCCGGTGATAGGCGATCGCCTCCCGCATGAGGCGGACATCCTTGTGGCTCTCGCTACCTGCGCGCCGCAGCGTCCATTTCGGAGAGCGGACGAAGGCAGAAAGCTTGCCGCGCAGCCGGGCGAACCAGTAGTCCGCCTGCGGATCGGTGGCGACGTCCGTGCCGTGGCTGGCGACATAGGCCTGCGCCGCGCGGATGCGGTCGCGGCTGAGTGGATGCGAGCGCATGTAGGGGTCCTGATGCTGGGCGCTCAGCACTTCTTGTCCGGCAAAGGTTTGGTGCAGGTCGACCAGCCCCTGCGGATTGACGCCAGCGCGGCTCAGATACCCCGCCGCCGAGCGGTCGGCCGAAGCCTCTTCGGCGCGGGTGTGTGACAGGAAGCCGCGCAGGGCAGAGCTTTGCGTGCCGATGGCGATCCCGGTCGAAGCCTCGCTGCCTGCGCCCGCAGCGGCGGCTAGAACCGCCAGGGCCATGCCCAGCCCGGCCGCGCTTCCGGCCGAGCGCATGTTCTGCATCCGCCGGGCCAGATGGCCGTTTGCGATATGGGCTGCTTCATGGGCCAAAACGGCCTGCAGCATCTCGGGGCTGTCGGACTTGAGGATCAGGCCGTAATGCACGAAAATCGTGCGGTTATCCAAAACAAAGGCGTTGTAGCTCGACTCGTTGACCACAAGGATCTTGGTGCGCCGCGCATTGAGCCCCGCCGCCTGCAGAACCGGCGCCGCAAGCCGGTTCAGCGCCTGTTCCACATCTGCGTCCCGCAACAGGGTGATCGATGCCGCCTGCACGGCCGTCGCCGCATAGGCCAGCAGGCAAAACACCAGAGCCGGGATTGACGCCAGACGAGAGAAACGGTCAAAAGTCATGCGCGCACCATGGGAGAACATCATGCGAAACTCAACCCGCTCAGAGGTCGATCCGTTTATTGTGATGGATGTCATGGAGGCCGCCCGCAAGGCCGAAGAGGCCGGGCGCCGTATCATTCACATGGAGGTCGGCCAGCCTTCGACCGGGGCGCCGGAGGCGGCGCAGCAAGCGCTGGTCAGGGCGCTGCAAAATGATGCGCTAGGGTATACCGTGGCGCTGGGGATTCCGGCGCTGCGCGAACGTATCGCACGCATGTATGGCGAATGGTATAACGTGGATCTGGATCCTGGGCGCGTGGTGGTGACCTCCGGCTCGTCCGGGGCGTTCCTGCTAGCCTTCACGGCGCTCTTTGACAGCGGTGACAGGGTCGGCATCGGCGCGCCGGGCTATCCGTCCTACCGGCAGATCCTGCATGCACTGGGGCTAACGCCGGTGGATATTGAAACGGCAGCGGAAAACCGCCTTCAGCCGGTGCCAAGCGATCTTTCCGGGCTTGATCTCGCCGGGCTGATGGTGGCCTCTCCGGCGAACCCGACCGGCACGATGCTGAACCGCGATGCCATGGCGGCGCTGATCGGCGCTACGCGAGAGGCTGGCGCAGCCTTCATCTCGGATGAGATTTACCACGGGATCGAATACGAGGCCAAAGCGGTCACCGCTCTGGAGCTGACCAATGATGCCTATGTGATCAACTCCTTCTCCAAGTATTTCTCGATGACTGGCTGGCGCGTTGGTTGGATGGTGGTGCCTGAGGATCATGTGCGGGTGGTGGAACGTCTGGCTCAAAACATGTTCATCTGCGCGCCGCACGCAAGCCAGGTGGCGGCGCTGGCCGCGATGGATTGCGAGGAGGAACTGCAGGCAAACCTGGCGGTCTATGCCCGCAACCGGCAACTGATGCTGGAGGGGCTGCCCAAGGCGGGTTTCAGCAATATCGCACCGCCGGACGGGGCGTTCTACGTCTACGCGGATGTGTCGGAGCTGACGCAGGACAGCCGTGCATTTGCCGCCGAAATTCTGGAAAAGGCCGGGGTTGCGGTGACGCCGGGGCTGGATTTCGATCCGGTCCGGGGTGCCACAACGCTGCGGTTCTCTTATGCGCGCTCCACCGCCGATATCGAAGAAGGGCTGTCGCGTCTGCGCAGTTTCATGGAAAACCGCTAAGGTCCCCGTCAAAGGCGATGGGGGCGGTGGGTGCAAACACCCGCTGGTCAGAAGCAAAACAGAATGGGCAGGAACAGGATGACAGGCAGGATATTGGCGATCATCGCGGCGCTGTTTCTGGGCGGCGCGGCCATGGCGCAGGGGTTTTCCGGGCTCGCGCGCATTGACGCCGAGCAGAGCCGCATCAGGGATGCGGGGCAGGGGGCAGAGATTGATCTGCACCTTAGTCAGGGGGTGCCCTATCGCCTGTTCACGCTCGACAACCCTCCGCGTCTGGTGCTCGACTTTCAGGAGGTGGACTGGACGGGGCTGCGCCGGGAGAACCTGATCCAAGGCGAAAACCTGCGCGATGTGCAGTTCGGAACCTATGTGCCGGGCTGGTCGCGCATGGTTCTGGCGCTGGCCGGACCGATGCAGGTTAGCGCCGCCGGGATGGAGGTCGATCCGGTAACAGCGGGCGCGATCCTGTCGGTCACGCTGGACAAAACAGATGCCGAACAGTTCGCCGCCAATGCGGGCGCCCCGCAGGACCGGCGCTGGGACCTGCCCGCGCCCGAGCCGCTGACACCGGCTGCCCCGCGTGATGACAATGCGCCGCTGCTGGTGGTGCTGGACCCGGGGCATGGCGGCATCGATCCCGGTGCGCAGGTCGAGGGCGGCCTCGATGAAAAGACCTTGATGCTGCAATTTGCCTTTGAACTCGGTGAAATGCTGGTGCGCTCGGGCCAGTTTTCGGTGCAGCTGACCCGTGATGGGGATTACTTCGTATCGCTGGAGCGCCGGATTGCGCTGGCGCATCAGGCGGGGGCGGATCTATTCATCTCACTGCACGCGGATTCCCTCTCCGAAGGCGGCGCGCGGGGATCGACAATCTATACCCTGTCGAAAGAGGCTTCGGACAAGGCATCGGCCACCCTGGCCGAGCGGCACGACCGGTCGGATCTGCTGTCCGGCACCGACCTCAGCGCGGCGGATGATCTGGTGACGGATGTGCTGCTGGATCTTGCCCGGCAGGAAACCCAGCCACGCAGCGAGGCGCTGGCGCGCGCCATCGTCGAAGGGCTAGCGGAGCAGGGCGGGCCGCTCAACCGGCGGCCCATGCGCTCGGCCGGATTTTCGGTACTGAAATCGGCGGATATCCCGTCGGTCCTGATCGAAATCGGCTTCCTGTCCAGCGCCCGCGATCTGAAGAATCTGAAGGACCCGGAGTGGCGCGCTCAGGCGGCGCGCGGTGTTCTGTCTGGCCTGATCGAATGGCGTATCCGCGATGATGCGCTGCGCCCGCTGGTACGCCAGTAGCCGGAAAGCAGGAAAAAGGCGCCCATGGGGATCGGCGCGCAGGTGCCGACTGACCCACTGGTTGCGACAGCACCTGTCGCTGCAGCCCCGAATCCTCTATGGTTTTCCTGACACCAGCGGCATATATTCGCCGCTTCCCGTTTTGACCCCGGTAACAGGGGCTCCTATATAGGCGGGACCGTGCGAGAGAGGCTTTATTCCGTGCTCAGGTTCATTCTATCCTTCTTCGGCTCCATTTTCAGTACCATCACGCTTGGCGTGGCGGTGGTTGCACTGACCATTGGCGCGGTGTTCTGGATGTATGGGCGCGACCTGCCCAGCCACGAATCCCTGGCGCAATACCAGCCCCCGACCATCAGCCGGATCTATTCGGGCGAAGGACAGCTGATCGACGAATTCGCCGAAGAACGGCGCCTGTTCACCCCGTCGCACGAGATCCCGGCGCTGGTGAAACAGGCCTTCATCTCTGCCGAAGATAAGAATTTCTATTCCCACGCAGGCTATGATGCCCGTGGTATTGCTGCCGCCGCGATTGAAGCGGTTCGCTCGCGCGGGTCCAACGTGCGCGGTGCCTCGACCATCACCCAGCAGGTGATGAAGAACTTCCTTCTGTCCGGTGACCGTAAGGCCGAGCGCAAGATCAAGGAAATCATCCTCGCCACCCGGCTTGAGGAAACGCTCGACAAGGACCGAATTCTTGAGCTCTATCTGAACGAGATTTTCCTGGGTCAGAATTCTTACGGGGTCGCGGCGGCCTCGCAGACCTATTTCAACAAGACCCTTGGCGAATTGGCCCCGCACGAAGCTGCCACGCTGGCCTCCATGCCCAAGGCGCCGTCAGATTATCACCCGGTTCGGCGCAAGGACCGGCTGCTGGCCCGGCGCAACTACGTTCTGCGCGAGATGTACGAGAACGGCTATATCTCCGAAGACGTCTACAAGGTGGAGGTCGAACAGCCGCTGCGCTCGGTCCAGAATGGCGATTTCGAAAGCTTCCGTACCGCTCTGCCGCCGCGCGATTATTTCACCGATGAAATCCGCCGCCAGCTGTCGCAGGACTTTGGGGAAGGCGAGTTCTTTACCGGTGGTTTCACCGTCCGCGCCACCATCGACGAGGAAATGCAGACAGAGGCCGCGCTGGCGATGCGCAAAGGTCTGGAGAAATATGACCGTTCGCGTGGGATCTGGAAGGGCACAGGGGTAACCCTCACCGAAGAGGAACTCGCCTCCGAAGAGATCTGGCGCGAGGCGCTGGGACAAGCCGATGTGTCCCGCGACATCGACCTGGGTGGGAAATGGCTGCCTGCCGTGGTGCTGACAGTGGCCGATCAGTCGCTGACCGTTGGCGTAGAAGGCGTTGCCGAAACCGGCAGCGTGCCGCGCTCTGACATCAAATGGATGAAGGGCAATTTCAAGGACAACTTCACCCGCGGAGACGTGGTGCTGGTCCGCGCCGAGATGAAAGACGATGCCTTTAGCCATTGGTCGCTGCGGCAGGTCCCCGAAGTGCAGGGCGGTTTCGTTGCGATGGACGTGAACACGGGCCGCGTTCTGGCGATGCAGGGCGGGTTCTCCTATCAGCATTCGGTGTTCAACCGCGCCACCCAGGCGCAGCGACAGCCTGGGTCCAGCTTCAAACCTTTCGTCTATGCGGCGGCGCTGGACAGTGGATACAGCCCGGCGACCATCATCGTCGACGCCCCGATCGAGATCAACACGCCGCAGGGTCTGTGGCGGCCCAAGAACTCCAGCAACAAGTTCTACGGTCCGACGCCGCTGCGCACCGGGATCGAGATGAGCCGGAACCTGATGACCATCCGTCTGGCGCAAGAGGTCGGCATGCCGGTGGTCGCGGGCTATGCGGAACGCTTTGGCGTCTATGACAATATGGGCACCTATCTGGCCAACTCGCTGGGGGCCGAGGAAACCACGCTCTACAAGATGGTTGCAGCCTATGCGATGTTCGCCAATGGCGGCCAGCGGGTGCAGCCGACCCTTGTGGACCGCATTCAGGATCGCTTTGGCAAGACAATCTATCGCCACGATGACCGCGACTGCGTCGATTGCGCCGTGGCTTCCTTGGAGCCTGGACAGGCACCGCGTATCGTTGCCGACCGCGAACAGGTGATGGATCCGATCACCGCCTATCAGCTGACCTCGATGATGAAGGGGGTTGTCGACCGCGGCACCGCCTCCAGCGTGATCAACCTGCCGGTGCCCACCGCGGGCAAAACCGGCACCACCAACGATTCGCGCGATGTCTGGTTCGTCGGCTTTACCTCCAATATCGTTGCGGGTTGCTACATGGGCTTTGACCAACCCCGCCCGATGGGGCGTGGCGCCTATGGCGGCACCATGTGCGGGCCGGTGTTCCAGCAGTTCATGACTAAGGCTGTCGAGAAATTCGGCGGCGGTCCATTCGAAGTGCCCGAAGGCGGCCATTTCATCAAGATCGACCGCTATACCGGCGCGCCTTTGCCGGATGATGCTTCGGGTGCCTATGTGGTGGCGGAATACTTCCGCGACGGGGCTGAGCCGATCTTTGGCATGACCTTCGATGGCGGCTTTGCCATGGGCTCCAGCCTGCCGTTGATCGAAGAGGTCGAACAATCCGGGCGCAAGGTTACCACCTCAAGCGGTGGAACCGCGGTTCTGGGGCCAAAGGCCAGCTTTGGCACCATCAGTTCGGGCGGCCTTTACTGACCGCCCGCCTGTGCCTTTGCGGGCACCGGCTTTGACGGGGGTATTGCGCGCGGGGCGCGATTGTCGGCCGCCTATGCGCACTGCTTGACGATGGACAGGCGCAGACCCTTGTTCTGCCTTGGTCTCTGGGCTATCACGCCAGCCTGAACGTCATGACAGGATACTCCCAAGATGCGCGCTGAAACCCAGAATATCGTGACCGAGATTGAAAAATCGCTGGAGCTTCTCGCCCAGCGGCTCGATTGGGAAACTGCGGAGTTCCGGCTGGAGGAATTCAACGCCCGGGTCGAGGATCCGGGACTGTGGGACGATCCCGAAGCGGCGCAGAAATTGATGCGCGAGCGTCAGATGCTGGTCGATGCGATTGATACCTACAAGGGCATCAAGCAGGATCTGGCCGACAATATGGAGCTGATCGAGCTTGGCGAGATGGAAGAGGACGAGGAGGTCGTCACCGACGCCGAGGACGCTCTGAAGGCGCTGAAGGACAAGGCCGCCGAGAAGGAACTGGAGGCGCTGCTGGACGGCGAGGCGGACGGCAACGATACCTTCCTCGAAATCAACGCGGGCGCGGGCGGCACTGAAAGCTGCGACTGGGCTTCGATGCTTGCGCGCATGTACGTCCGCTGGGCCGAGAAGAAAGGCTACAAGGTCGAGCTTCAATCCGAAAGCGCTGGTGAAGAGGCAGGCATCAAATCCGCCGCCTACAAGATCTCCGGCCCCAATGCCTATGGCTGGTTGAAATCCGAGAGCGGCGTGCACCGTCTGGTGCGGATTTCACCCTATGACTCGGCTGCCAAGCGTCACACTTCCTTCTGTTCGGTCTGGGTCTACCCGGTGGTGGACGACAATATCGACATCGAAGTGAACCCGGCGGATATCCGTATCGATACCTACCGTTCGTCCGGTGCGGGCGGTCAGCACGTTAACACCACCGACTCGGCGGTGCGGATCACCCACCATCCCACCGGGATCGTGGTGACCAGCTCGGAAAAATCCCAGCACCAGAACCGCGACATCGCCATGAAGGCCCTGAAATCGCGCCTGTATCAACTGGAGCTGGACCGTCGCAACGCGGCCATCAACGAAGCCCACGAGAACAAGGGCGACGCGGGCTGGGGCAACCAGATCCGGTCCTACGTGTTGCAGCCCTACCAGATGGTCAAGGATCTGCGCACGGGGCATGAAACCTCTGACACCAAGGGCGTTCTGGATGGCGATCTGGACGGCTTCATGGCGGCGACACTGGCGATGAACGTGTCCGGCAAGAGCCGCGCGGACGCGCAGGCGGAGTAATCCGGCGGCCTAAGGGTGACCCAAGGTTAGCCTCGGGGCAAGTCACGGCTTTCCTTTGTAAAAATCTGCGGCTAGGCTCTGTTTAACAAATGAACGGAGTCACGGCAACTATGACAGATTACAGCTCTGCCAGCGATATTCTGGCCCAATTGCAAGATGGTAGCCTGACTGCCGCCGCGCTGATGGAGCATACCCTGGCGCGGATCGAGGCGGTGAACCCGGATCTGAACGCCATCGTGGGACTGCGCCCGGCAGAAGAGCTGATGGAAGAGGCGCGCCGCGCCGACGCGATGCGCGCCGCCAATGTACCGCTGGGGCCGCTGCACGGGCTGCCGATGGCGATCAAGGATCTTGCCAACGTCAAAGGCATCGCATCGACCCAGGGCTCCCCCCTGATGAAGGATTTTGTCCCGACCGAGGATGAGCTGTTCGTATGGCGCCTGCGCGCGGCGGGGGCGATCCTGATCGGCAAGACCAATACGCCGGAATTCGGCCTTGGCTCCCATACCTTCAACCCGGTCTATGGCGCGACCAATAACCCGTTTGATCCCACGCGGACCTGTGGCGGCTCTTCCGGTGGCTCAGCGGTGGCGTTGGCCGCCGGGATGGTGGCGCTGGCGGATGGATCCGACATGATGGGATCCCTGCGGAACCCGGCAGGCTGGAACAATGTCTACGGCTTCCGCCCTACCTGGGGCTGGGTGCCGTCAGAACCCAAGGGAGACGTCTTCCTGCATCCTCTGGCGACGCTTGGCCCGATGGCGCGTAGCCCCGAGGATATCGGTCTGCTGCTGGACGTGATGAGCGGGCCGGACCCGCGGCAGCCGCTGGCCTCGGGCGGGGCTCCGGTGATGCCGCTGCCGGAGGTCGAAAAGATGCGGATCGGCTGGCTTGGCGACTGGGGCGGGGCCTTTCCGATGGAGCCGGGAATCCTTGAGCTATGCGAGGCGGCGGCAAAGTCGTTCGAAGACTTGGGGCATACGGTTGAAGCCGTGGCGCCGCCGTTCCCGGCGGAACGCATCTGGGAGGCCTGGATCACCCTGCGCTCCTTTGCTGTTGCAGCGGGGCTGCGGGTGTTCAACGATCGCCGCGAGCATCTGAAGGACACCGCCATCTGGGAGCTGGAGCGCGGCCTTTCGATGACAGCGCAACAGGTGCAGGAGGCGTCTGATGCGCGCTCTGACTGGCAGCGGGCCGCAGCGCGGCTGTTCCAGGACTACGACGCCCTGATCCTGCCGACGGCGCAATGCTGGCCGTTCCCGGTCGATATCGATTACCCGCGGGAGATCGCAGGCGTTGAGATGGACACCTATCACCGCTGGATGCAGGTGGTAGTGCCGGTCAGCCTGCTGGGGCTGCCCTGCCTTGGCGCGCCTGCGGGGTTCAGCGAGGCGGGCCTGCCGATGGGCATTCAGATCTTTGGCGCACAGGGGCAGGATCAGAATATCCTGGCACTGGGCCAGCAGTATCACGCGGCCACGCAATGGCCGCAAAACGCCCCTCCACAGGGTTAAGGAGGACCCGGGGGAGGGGAAACGTTTCGGGGAGGAAGCGTTTCGATGACAGAAAAGGCATTTGGTGTACCGGAAATGCAGCCGATGACCGCAGGGATCCTGCGCGAGGCGCTGCGACGCGGCTGGGCGGATTTCCTGGCCAAACCCGGATACGGGTTGTTCTTTGCCGGGTTTTACGTCTTGGCAGGCTGGGCGATGGCCTGGGTTACCGCGCAGACCGGCACCACCTTCTGGCTGGTGCTGGCGGCCATCGGATTTCCCCTGATCGGTCCCTTCGCTGCCGTAGGGCTTTATGAGGTCTCACACCGGCGCGAACAGGGGCAGGCAATGGATGCCCGGGCCATTCTGGGGGTGGTTCTGCAGCAAAGCCGCCGCCAGCTGCCGTCGATCTGCGCCATCATCATTGTGGTGTTTCTGTTCTGGTTTTTCCTTGGCCACATGATCTTTGCCCTGTTTCTGGGGCTGTCGACCATGACCAATATCTCTACCTCTCTGGATGTCTTCCTGTCGGTCGAGGGGCTTACCATGCTGGCAGTCGGAACGGTTGTTGGCGCGTTGTTCGCGTTGCTGCTCTATATGATCACGGTGATCTCTCTGCCGCTGCTGCTGGACAGAGAGGTGGATTTTGTCACAGCTATGATCACCAGCTTTACCTATGTGCAGCGGAATTTTGCGCTGATGATGCTCTGGGCGGTGCTGATTGCGGTGCTGACCTTTGCGGCCATGCTGCCCGCCTTTGCCGGTCTGCTGGTGGTGCTGCCGTTGCTTGGCCACGCCACTTGGCACATCTACCGGCTCGCCACATCCCCGACCTAGGGCGGCGTGGCTTCTCTGGTCAGGAGAACGGTTCGTTGATGCGCAGCAGGCGGCGGTGGTAGGGCAGCAGGTCCTCTTCGCTCACAAAGCCCGCATTGCGGGCCACGGCCAGCGCAGGCCCCATGTCGCGGCCGAGGTATTCATAGACCATCCGGGTGACCCGTTCATCGCCGCTTTCGCGCACGGTGCGGGCCACGTAGCCAACCCAGAAATTGTTTTCAAGCGAGGCCACGCGCGCCAAGTAGTTGAAGGAAAAAGTCATCGCGCGGCGCCGTGAAATCAGGAAGGCGACGCCGTCCTCGTGACAGCTGAGCACGCCACGGAACTCGCGCGATGCCGGGTCTTCGGGCAGGCCCTGAAACCGCATCGCATCCTTGGCCTCAAAACCCTTGATATAGGCGACGCCGCCTCCGTCACGGCTTACGCGCACCAGACCAACGACAAAACTGTCCCCGTTGATGAAGCTACGACGGGTGAAACGGTAATAGCCAGAGGGGAAGATCTGCTCGCTCAGCTGCTCGATCCCATGGCCCAGAAAATCATTGAGAAAGGCGCCGTGCAGGATCTTGTCCTGTTTGCCAACTGTGTCGACCGGCTCCAGCAGGATACGCGCGTCTACATCAAAGAAGCAGCAGATCCGGTCTAGAACGTCAGGCCGCGGAAAGCTTTCGCCGGACATGTAGCGATTGAACTGCGTCCGGTTGATGCCAAGGCGCCGCGACAGTTCGGAGATGGAGGGGTATTGCTGTGCCAGATGACGCAGGTTGGCGCCAAACATGTCGCGCAATTCTGCGGGAGAACGCGATTGCCGGGCGCGGTTGTCATCTCTTGCTGTTGCTATGGCAGCCATTGTGGCCTCAATCCCCGACCGCTGATCGCGACAAATATTTCCATTTTACGATGGGTTGTCGCTTTATCGCGTCAATGTTGTCTCTAAATCACGTCGGGATACTATCCTCGCTGACACAAATTGCAATAGTCCGACGCAGTATTTGCCATGTTGGCGCCTCTCCAATTGGCCCAGAATTGAGCGATAAACGAACGAGGCTTGCAACATGATCGGATATGTACTTTGGAGTGACGTCGCCGTCGGAAAAGCAATTATCTGGTGTGAGGATCAGGGGGATCTGGCCTATTATTCCCGGCACAGAGATGCCTCACAGACGGCGGTGTGTAAGGGAGATTGGGTACAGTTTGACCTGACCGAAAAAGGCAATATGCGGTTGGCAGCCAATGCGGTCATTCTGGATGACGTCGGGTATCCTGACCTGTCCGAGATGCTGGTCGAGGCAGCACCGCTGCCAAAAGCGGCTTCAACAGCGGTGACGGCCGATTATCCGGTTCGCACAACAGGTGCAGGGCGGAGTTTTGAAGCGTCTGGCGGTGTCGAGGTGGTAACGGAAAACAATGTGATACCCTTTCCGGCTTTCTCAAAATGGCACACGGCCGCGCGCTACGGATAACCCCCGTACTGTCGGAACGGTCTGGCGCAGCGCTTTGTTACAAGCGGACATGGCGCTGCAGGCCCCGTGATTTTCTACTGACCCGGACGTCGCAAAAAGGCCGCCCAGATTGGGCGGCCTTTCGTGTTATCGGTGCAAGACATGCGGTCGGAAGGGGCAGGTGGTCCTCTCCCGGCGCGGCAATCAGGTGCCGCGCAGCAGGGCAGCAACGCCGGTACGGGCGATTTCAATCAGTCCCAGCGGGCGCATCAGATCGGCAAAGGCATCGATCTTGTCCGGGGCGCCGGTGATTTCAAAAATGAAGCTTTCCAGCGTGCTGTCCACGACGTTGGCGCGGAAGATATCGGCAAGACGCAGGGCCTCGACCCGCTTGTCACCATCGCTCACGACTTTGAGGATCGCCAGTTCCCGCTCGACCGCGGGGCCTTCTACGGTCAGATCGTGCACCTCGTGGACCGGAACGATACGGCCCAGCTGTGCCTTGATCTGTTCGATCACCTGCGGCGTGCCGGTGGTGACCACGGTGATGCGGCTGAGGTGTCCGGTGTGATCGACTTCGGCGACGGTCAGACTTTCGATGTTGTAGCCGCGTCCGGAAAACAGGCCGATGACACGGGCCAAAACGCCGGGTTCGTTTTCGACCAGCAGGGCCAGCGTGTGGCGCTCCTGCACGTCGGAAAACGTGGGCCGTAGGTTATACGCCGAATGTTTGCTGGCGCCTTTTTTGATGTGTAGGGCAGACATGGAATTGTCCTTTTTCATTCCTATCGGGCCGTGTCGGCGATTGCCGGGCCCATCAATTCGGTGAAGGGGGAGCGGCGTGGATCAGACCAGCACCGCACCTCCGGCCTGAATGGCGCCCTGGGTCTCGGCTTCGCCCAGCAGCATTTCGTTATGGGGCTTGCCCGAGGGGATCATCGGGAAGCAATTCTCATGCTTTTCAACCAGGCAATCAAAGACAAC
The DNA here is from genome assembly GCF_041008815.1 of Pseudophaeobacter sp. A-200-2. Lineage (NCBI taxonomy): Bacteria > Pseudomonadati > Pseudomonadota > Alphaproteobacteria > Rhodobacterales > Roseobacteraceae > Pseudophaeobacter > Pseudophaeobacter sp. A-200-2. The sequence goes on from NZ_JAXGFU010000008.1 coordinate 24,237, forward strand.
CGGACCGTCGTGGTTGATCATCTCCATGATCGCATCGTCCAGATCCTTGGGGTCCTTGCAGATGATGCCCTTGGCGCCAAAGGCCTCGGCGAGCTTCACGAAATCAGGCAGCGCCTCGGACCAGGAGTGGCTGTAGCGTTCACCGTGCAGCAGTTCCTGCCACTGGCGCACCATGCCAAGGCGTTCGTTGTTGAGGATGAACTGTTTTACCGGCAGGCGGTATTGCGCGGCGGTGCCAAGCTCCTGCATGTTCATCAGCCAGGACGCTTCGCCGGCGACGTTGATCACCAGTGCGTCCGGGTGCGCCATCTGCACGCCGATGGAGGCCGGGAAACCATAGCCCATGGTGCCAAGTCCGCCTGAGGTCATCCAGCGGTTGGGATCCTCAAAGCCAAGGAACTGCGCCGCCCACATCTGGTGCTGCCCAACCTCGGTGGTGACGTAACGGTCGTGACCCTTGGTCAGCTCCTCAAGGCGTTGCAGCGCGTATTGCGGTTTGATGGTGCCTTCGGACGGGGTGTAGGACAGGCAATTGACCGCGCGCCATTCGGAGATCTTGGCCTGCCATTTGGCCAGCGCCTCCTTGTTGGTCTTGCGACCGCGGGATTTCCAGACCTTCAGCAGATCTTCCAGCACGTGGCCCACATCACCCACGATCGGGATATCGACGCGGATCACCTTGTTGATCGAGGAAGGATCAATGTCGATATGCGCTTTGGTCGATTTGGGGCTGAAGGCATCGATGCGGCCAGTGATCCGGTCGTCGAACCGCGCGCCGATATTGATCATCAGGTCGCAGTCATGCATCGCCATGTTGGCCTCATAAAGACCATGCATACCCAGCATGCCGAGCCAGTTCGGGCCAGACGCAGGATAGGCGCCAAGGCCCATCAGGGTCGAGGTCACGGGAATGCCAGTGGCATCCACCAGTTCGCGCAGCAGCTGGCTGGCGCCGGGGCCGGAGTTGATCACGCCGCCGCCGGTATAGAACACCGGGCGTTTGGCGGTCTCGATGGCGGCCACCAGTTCGGTGATCTCTTCCATATCGCCCTTGACCGGCGGCTGGTAATGCGAGGCCGAGGGGCGCGGCGTCGTGTAGGTTCCGGTGGCGAATTGCACGTCTTTCGGAATGTCGATCAGAACCGGACCGGGGCGGCCCGAGGTGGCGACATGGAACGCCTCGTGCAGGGTACCGGACAGCTTGTCGGTGTCCTTCACCAGCCAGTTGTGCTTGGTGCAGGGGCGGGTGATGCCAACTGTGTCCGCCTCCTGGAAGGCGTCTGAACCGATCATGAAGGTCGGCACCTGACCGGTCAGCACCACCAGCGGAATGGAATCGAGCAGCGCATCGGTGAGGCCGGTCACCGCATTGGTTGCACCGGGCCCCGAGGTGACAAGAACGACGCCGGGTTTTCCAGTCGAACGCGCATATCCTTCGGCGGCGTGAACCGCGCCTTGCTCGTGGCGGACCAGAATGTGGCGGATATCGTTCTGCAGGAAGATTTCATCATAGATCGGAAGCACGGCGCCACCGGGGTATCCGAATACCGTGTCCACGCCCTGATCCTTCAGGGCCTGAACAACCATTTTTGCGCCGGTCATTTCACGTGTCATCTGCTTTTGCTCCAGTTGGCGGCAACGTCCATTCCGCATAAAAAAAGCCCCCGATTTTCTAGGTCGGAGGCGCATGGGTCAGATTATGGTCAACCGTTACCGGCCCATGCGCTTGGTTCCTACAATGACGACTAGGGAGGTCATTTACCCCAGGCTCCTCTTTTGCGTTGAAGCGCAGACTATGACCGGCCGGCAGGGGCGTCAACAGGCAAACCCATCAAAAATGCCCGTCTTTCGACATTTTCTTGCGCTCAAGGGGCGCGTTGCGACATTTCTCAAAAGGAGACTCCCGGAAATGTGACCGAAACCCGAGCCGCAGGGACTCAGCCGCAGGTGTCGCGTGCTCCAGAAATGGGGGGAGCAGGGGCTACAGCCCGACGCCAGTGCCCTGTAGAACGCCGTGTTGCAGCGCATAGCGGGTGAGGCCGGCGGTCGAGGAAATGCCCAGCTTGCGCTTGATGTTCTTGCGGTGGGTTTCCACTGTGCGCACCGAGATATCGAGCGCAAGGGCAACTTCCTTGTTGGATTTGCCCTGAGCCAGTTCCAAGAGGATGGTCTGTTCGCGCCCGGTCAGCGCCTCGCGCAGACCGCTGTCCTTGGGCTTCAGCGACCCTTCGGCGCCGGTGCAGAGATAGCGTTCACCGCGCATCACCGCGTCGATAGCGTCCTTGATCTCTTCGGTGGGCACGTCCTTCAGCACATATCCCATGGCGCCATGGCTAAGCGCGGTAGAGATATATTCCGGGCTGTCGTGCATCGACAGGATCAGGATACGAGTGCTGGGGCTGCGCTCCAATATGATTTCGGTGGCGCCGAGGCCACCCAACCTGGGCATGTTGAGATCCATGAGGATCACATCGGGCGCCAGCTTGGCGACGCGGCTCACCGCTTCTTCGCCGTCGGTCAACGATCCGACCACCGCGATGTCATCGTAGCTTTCGAGAATCGACTGGATGCCCTCGGCGACCATCGGGTGGTCGTCCACGATCAGGACACGCACAGGCTCGCAATTTCCGTCTTTCAGCAGAGTGCCATCCCCCAACTGCCTATATGCTTCGGACCCGGCAGAGATACGGATCCTGCATCTGCCACTACGACACGCGTTTCGGAGCGGCTTCGTTCCCCGGAGGCAGCAGATGGCTCAAAGGGAGTGTCGCTTCGATCACCGTGCCGCTCTGGGTGCCCCGTGATGACAGAATCCGCAAGGTGCCGTCAAGCTGATCGATCCGCTCTTGCATGTTGCGCAGGCCGATGCCCGGCTCGCCTTCGGGCTTTTTCTGGGGCAGGCCACGGCCATTGTCGCTGATGCGCATGGTGGCGCCGCGGGCGTGGCCACGCAGGTCTATACTGACATGGCTTGCATCCGCGTGCCGTTCTATATTGGTCAGCGCCTCCTGCGCGATGCGGTACATGGCGATCTTGGCGTCCTGATCCAGCCGGTTGCGGAACACCACAGTGGTAAAATCCGTTTCGATTCCGGTGCGGGCCGCAAAATCATCGGTCAGCGCCTTCAGCGCAGGGCCAAGGCCCAGATCATCCAGCACTCCCGGGCGCAGATCCCGGCTGATGCGGCGCACTTCGGAGATGGCGATGCCAAGGTGTTCGATGCCTTTGTCGAGCGGATCCGAAGCGCCATCGTGATCGCCCCGCATCAGGCGCCGCCGGGTGTTGTCCAGCGCATAGCGCACCCCGACCAGAAGCTGGCTGATCCCGTCGTGCAGCTCGCGGGCCACGCGTCCACGCTCTTCTTCCTGCGCGTCGAAAACCCGCTGTGTAAGCTCTTTCAGCTTGGCATCGGCAAGGCGGCGCTCGCGGATGTTCAGAACCATGCCCGATGCAAAGACAAGGACCAGTGCAACAAGGGTAATTCCGCCAATATAGATAAAGGTCCGGCGTACCCGGGCTTCCACCTCGGCGCGGCTGGCGGCGACCGAGGCCAGCACATCGTCGATGAAGACGCCGGTCCCGACCGCCCATTGCCAGTCCTGCAGGCCAAGGACGTAGGTAACCATCTGCGCTTCTTCGCCAGTCGATGGTTTTTCCCACATGAAACTGTGCCAGCCTGCGCCTTGGCGCGCCTGCTCGATGAAGGTGTCCACGACTGGCGTGCCCTGGCTGTCGGTAAGCCCGCGCCAGTTCTGGTTGATGAACTCGGTTTGCCGGGGGCTGACCAGATTGTTGCCGTCGTAGTCATAGACGAAAAAGAACCCGTCCTGGCCGTAGATCATCGCGCTAAGGATTTGCGTCACCCGCTCCTTTGCATCCGCATCATCCGGCGCAGCCAGACCATAGATATGGGAAAAGGCATTGCGGGCCTGGGTGACATAGTTGCGCAGTTCGGCCTTCTTGGCTTCGATCAGCTGCCGCTCCAAGGCCTTGATCTCCCGCTCGGCGAGGGCGCGGGACTGATTGGCCACCAAGAGCGCAATCGCCGCCACTGCCACCACCAGAGGCAGCGTCGCCAGAAGCGAAAGTTTCTGCGCATAGTTTGGTCGGAACAGGCTGGAAAACGGGGGCATAGGGCTGTCCGGCGGCTGTGAGAGAGGGAAGGCGAATCGTTACGCAATCGAAATCCGAAAGCAAAGGGGGCTTTGAGGCAGATTTTGCCGTCAACTGCGTAACAAAAGAAGCCTGCGCTCAAAATTAGTGCAACAATCGTACTGAAACTTACCAAAAAAGCGCCGATCTACGCAGTACTAGGTATTCACAAGTTTGGCCCCGTGGCTAGGCTGACGCCACTCGAACCGATCCGCCCAAGGCTTTGCTGCGGGCAATCCATATATCTGGGAGGAAAACATCATGGATCGTCGTTCCTTTTTGAAAACATCCGCTCTGGGCGGTACCGCCGCTGCTGCGTCCACTCTGGCAGCTCCGGCTTATGCTCAGGGTAAGCGCACCCTGACCATGGTTACCACCTGGGGTCGTGGTCTGGCTGGCGTGTTTGACGCCGCTCAGCGCGTTGCAGACAACGTCACCGCCATGTCCGATGGCAACCTGACTGTCGACATCAAAGCCGCAGGCGAACTGGTTGGCGCCTTTGAAGTGTTTGACGCCGTTTCCTCGGGTCAGGCCGACATGTACCACGGCGCCGACTACTACTTCGTTGGTCAGCACCCGGGCTATGCCTTCTTTACCGCCGTGCCCTTCGGCATGACCGCGCAGGAACTGTCCAACTGGTACTACTTCGACGGCGGTATGGAGCTGCACGACGAGCTGGGTCAGATCTTTGGTCTGAAATCCTTCCTCGGCGGCAACACCGGCGCGCAGGCTGGCGGCTGGTTCTCCAAAGAGATCAACAGCCCCGAAGACTTCAACGGACTGAAGTTCCGTATGCCGGGTCTGGGCGGCAAGGCACTGGGTAAACTGGGCGCTTCCGTTCAGAACATCCCGGGTTCCGAAGTGTACCAGGCTCTGTCCTCTGGCGCTATCGACGGCACCGAGTGGATCGGCCCCTGGGCGGACGAAAAAGCCGGCTTCCAGGAAATCACCAAGACCTACTACACCGCTGGCTTCCACGAGCCGGGTGCAGGTCTGTCGGTTGCAACCAACCGCGACGTATTCGAGAGCCTGAGCCCCGCGCATCAGAAGATCATCGAAATCGCATCGGCTGAATGCCACCAGTGGAACCTGGCACAGTTCCTGGCCAACAACGGTGCCGCTCTGCAGCGTCTGCAGGCCGGTGGCGTGAAACTGATGGAATTCCCGGACTCCGTCTGGGATGCCTTCGGTAAGGCTTCCATGGAAGTGCATGCGGAAAACATGGGCGACGATCTCTACAAGAAGATCCACGACAGCGCCATGGCTTCGATGAAGTCCTCCTCCGCCTGGATCAAGACTTCCTCGGGCACCTACGTGTCGCAGCGCGACCGCGTTCTGGGCTAAGCGGCGTACTTACGCTTTCATCGGATCCTCCGCCATTGTGCGGGGGATCCCTTTTCCATTGCAGCAGGTCGAACCGGGCAAGCCAGCTCCTTGTGGAGCACCGCCAGCTCATCTAAAGACCCGCCGCAATCAATGATCCCGGGGGAACAATGCAGGACGACAGTGGCATTTCCTTTTTCGGCGCCCTGTGGGGTGGTCTTGTCTGGCTGGTCCAGAACATCGCTGGCGCCTTTTACAATCTTGGCTACGCGCTCTCCCATACCAGCGAATGGCTGGCATGGACCGGAGGGCTGGAGTCCGTTGAGGACAAACAGTCGCTTATGCGCTTTGTCTACTTCGGTGGCTCGGTCGAGTTCTTCTTTGTAGTGTTTACCGCGTTTCTGGTTCTGACAGCGGTGGGGATTTACCAGCGCCAAGTCATGTGGGGCGTGGTGCGCGGGCTGGAAGGCTTTGCCAATACCATCGGCCGCCTGTTCGCCTGGGCCGGTCTGATCATGGTGATCCAGCAGATCATCATTGTCTTTATGCAGCGGGTCTTTGCCCGGCCGGACATGAGTTTCGGTCTGGGGATCGAACTGCAGATGGACATCTCGTGGTTTGCCGAAGAGTTGAAGCTCTATAACGCGCTGGTGGTCTGTATGTGCGTTGCCTACACATTCGTGCAGGGCGGCCATGTGCGGGTTGACCTGATCTACTCCGGCATCAGCTTCCGCGCCAAGCGGGTGATCGACATGATCGGCTCGCTGATCTTCATGATGCCTGCGGCTGTTCTGACCTGGATGTATGGCTGGTTCTTCCTGTGGCGCCACCTGATCGTGCCGAAGCCTTCGGCCTCTGATGGGCTTGACCGGCTGGTGATGAAAGCACGTGCGCTGCGCTGGAACGTGGAAACCATCGGGTTCAGCCCGAACGGCTTCAACGGGTACTTCCTGTTCAAGATCCTGCTGGTCTCGTTTGCAGGCATCGTCTTCCTGCACGCCATTGCCTTCTTCTACCGCTCGTTCCTCGAGTTCGTCGAAGGTCAGGGTAGTGAAAACAAATACCTCGACAAGGATACCCTTGGAGAGGGCGAAGAAGCCTATGAAGGCGCGCATTAAACTAAGGGACAGCTGACATGCTATTCGGTCTTGATGGCGTCGAAATCGGCCTGATCATCGTATTCTTCTGCCTTTTCGGAGGCATTCTTTCCGGCTTCCCGGTGGCCTTTGCCATCGGCGGCGCCGGCATCATCTCCTTCGGGATTATCGCGGCGCTCGACAGTGCCGGGCTTCTGGTTCACCAGGCCATCGACACCTCGTCGCAGGTCTACCGGGATCTGGTGAATTCGGGCGTCAAACCCGATGTCATATCCATCTTCCGATATCCGGATCTTCCACGCGTTGCCGAGCATGTGTTCCCGCAGGGCTGGGAAAGCGCGATGGATCGCAACGTCTCCTTCATCGTGAACCGCATGAACGAGCGGGTTCTGGCAGGGGCGTCGATTGAAACGCTGCTGGCGGTTCTGATGTTCGTTCTGATGGGGATCACCCTGGAGCGGTCGAAGATCGCCAACGATCTGTTGACCACCATGGCGCGCGTTTTTGGCCCGCTGCCCGGCGGTCTGGCCGTGTCCATCGTGGTTGTGGGGGCCTTCCTGGCCGCTTCGACCGGCATCGTGGGCGCGACTGTGGTGACCATGGGGCTTCTGGCGCTGCCCACCATGCTGCGCAACAACTACTCGCCGGAGCTGGCGACGGGTGTGATTGCAGCTTCGGGCACGCTGGGGCAGATCATCCCGCCCTCTATCGTGATCGTTCTTCTGGGCACGCTGGCAGGGGATCTTTACTCCACTGCGCAGGAAAACCGTGCGCAGGAAGCGGGCTGTACCGATGCGCTGACCTTCCTGGGTGAGCCTGCGGTGGTTTCGGTCGGGACCTTGTTCCAGGCGGCGCTGCTACCGGGCATCATGCTGGCGCTTCTTTATGCGCTTTATGCCTTTGGCTATGCTCTGATGAACCCGGAAAAGGCACCTGCGGTTGAGCTCGGCGGCGCCAGTGACGAACCGGTGACCCGCACCGAGGCCCTGACCTGGTTCCTGGGCGCGCCTGCTGCGATCATCGTCGGTACCGTGCTGCTTGGCTCGTTCGGCGTTGTTGGCTCGCAGAACATCAATGTGTCCAGCTTCTCCGACGCTGGTCAGACCGCGTCGCTGCGCACCTCGGTCGGGGCGGAATGTCAGGCCTCGATGATCGAACTGCATGGTCAGGAAGCCTGGGATGCAGCGGTGGAAGAGCAGAAGGCGATTGATGCCGCTGGCGGTGTCGCCTCGGCTGAGCGTCTCAGCGAGGAAGAGATCGCTGCGGCAGAGGTAGAGAAGATTGCCAACGCGGCGCCGATCGGCACCGGTATCGCGGTGATCATCGTTCTGCTGGGCCTGGTTCTGGCCGTTGGCCGCGGTGTTGCGCCGTCGCGCGATACCAAGCCGCTGATCGTAGGGGCCATCGGTCTTCTGCTGCTGGCACTGGTCGACATTCTGCTGATCGCGCCGACCACGTCCCCCGGGGCGACGGTGCTGCTGATGCTGATCCCGCTGGCGATCGCGCTTTACGGCTGTAAAGAGGCGGCGATCCGCTGTGCGCGCAACGATCTGATCCGGGTGGTCTTCCCGCCGCTGGTTCTGATCGTGGCCGTGCTCGGCTCGATCCTTGGCGGTATCACCAACCCGACGCCCGCTGCGGCGCTGGGGGCAGGCGGTGCCATCATGCTGGCGGCGTATCGCCGTCTGCAGGACGAGGGACGCTCGGGCAAGGTGATCATCTGGTCCACCTTCGCGGTGATCCTGTGCATCCTGATCGGGGTGAACTTCGATCTGCGGATCAATCAGGACAATGTGTCGTTCGAAAGCTGGGTGGCCTTCTTCTTCGCTTATGCGGCCTACCTTTATGCGCTGTTCGGCCTTCTGTTTGGATGCTGGGTGCTGTTCAAGGGCGGGGTTCTGACGCCGATCGTGCGTGAGACGGCGAAGGTGACCTCGATGGTCTTCACCATCCTGATCGGCTCGCAGCTTCTGAACCTGGTGGTGATCTCCTTTGGCGGTGAGCACTACATCCAGCAGTTCCTGAAGAGCTTTGACAACGAGATGACGGTCTTCCTGATCGTGATGCTGGTTCTGTTCTTCCTGGGCTTTGTGCTCGACTTCCTTGAGATCATCTACATCGTGATCCCGATCGTCGGGCCGGTGATCTACGGTGGCTCCTTCGATCCGAAATGGGTGACGATCATGGTCGCGGTGAACCTGCAGACCTCGTTCCTGACACCGCCTTTCGGCTTTGCTCTGTTCTACCTGCGCGGGGTTGCACCGAAGGAGGTGACAACGGGTCATATCTATCGCGGGGTGCTTCCCTTCGTGCTGATCCAGGTGGTTGGTCTTGCGATCCTGTGGCTGTTCCCGTCGATCGTGACAATCGTACCGGCGCTGATGCCAGGCTGATCCGGTTCAGGATATCACAAAGACTTAAGGGGCCCTCGCGGGCCCCTTTTTCATGGCGGCGGTGCAGATGGTGGTGACTGGAGCGCACAGGCAGACAGGCCGGACCCGGCGAGATCCGCCGGATAGCGTCAAGGTCGAGCTGTAGAGACGCGCGTGCAGCCCCAAGAGACGCCTTCAGCGGTTGGCTGCGTGGTTGTTGGGGCTAGGGCTCCGACTGCTGGAGAGTTACCGCCCGCGGTGGACCGGCTGCTGGGGAAGCTGAATATTGGCGACCTGCTCGGAAATCGTATCGGTCGCAGGGCTGTCCGCAGTATCTTGAACCTCGGACATCGCTGTCCACTTGCCCCCTTGATAGACCTCAAGGCCCGAGAACTTGACCTTATAACCCATCTTGGGGCTGCCTTTGACCCAGTAGCCGAGGTAGACATAGGGCAGCCCGGCATCGCGCGCGATGTCGATGTGATCGAGGATCATATAGGTGCCCAGCGAATTCTGCGGCAGGTTCGGGTTGTAGAAGGAATAGACCATGCTCAACCCGTCTTCGAGCACATCGGTCAGCGACACCGCAGTCAGTGCGTTGTCTTCGGGATTGGTGTATTCCACCACCCGACTGCGCACCGGAGTCTCCTCGATCATTGCGGCATATTCGAACACGTCCATATCGGCCATGCCGCCATCCGCGTGGCGGCTGTCCAGATAGTCGCGGAACAGCTGGTACTGGTCCTCGGTTGCCCAGGGCGATGTTGCCCGGCGGACCAGATGCGCGTTGCGCTTGCTGGTGCGTTTCTGGCTGCGGCTGGGCGTGAACTCTGCCACGTTGATGCGCGCCGACAGGCAGGCCGAACATTCCGAACAGGACGGACGATACAGCACGTTCTGAGAGCGCCGGAACCCCTGTTGTGAGAGGCTATTGTTCAGCTGCTCGACACCATCGCCCTGCAACGCCGTGAACAGCTTCCGCTCCATCCGCCCCTCCAGATAGGGGCATGGTTGGGGCGCAGTCACATAGAACTGCGGTGCGATCGGAAGAGTATGGCGCATAGGGTCGGGCTTGAGTCCAAGGCTTGTCAAAAAACACAATAAGGCTGGAGTTCACGATAGCAACGACCAACCCGCCCGCCAAGGCCGGTCTGCACAAATGGTTTAACAGTGATTGCCAAGCGGGGTGTTTGCCCCGAGTTGACCGCTATCGCTGGATGCTGCGCCGGTTCAGCATCACCGTGCCGAGAATGGCATCGCCCAGCCCCTGACCGCGTGCCGATGTCAGCATCATGATCACCGAGACCACCTGCAAAAGCGGCACGGCCAGAGCAACCGTATAAGCACCCGTATGCAGCGCAGCCATCTGCAGATCCATCCGCTGGCCGGAAAGGTCACGCAGCTCGATCCCGGCAAAGCGCATCCCCAGCGTGGCAGAGCCGTTGGCGATGGTAATCGTCCGGTAGGCAAAGCCGATCGTCAGATAGAGCAGCGGCCAGATGAAGAGCCCGACAAAGGCAGTCATCACCACCGTCGCCATACACAGGCCGAATATGATCAGGCTGTCGACGACCCAGGCCAGCAGCCGTTTGGGGGCAACCGATGCGTAGAATTCAGCTTGGTAATCCGGGTCGGGCAGGGCGGTCATCTCAGGTGTCCTGTTTTGCGGGCGTGTGGTGGCAGGCAGGCAAGCGAGCGCCTCCCGCCCGTATCTATGGGCGGGAGGCGCTGATGTCAGTAGGGATCAGTGGCGTTTGTCGCCGATATCCTCGTCGCCGATGTCCTGCGCTTCGGCAGGGGCGGCGGCGCGCTGCTCCATGAATTCGTCGAACTCAGCCTTGTCCTTGGCTTCGCGCAGGCGCTGCAGGAAGGCGTTGAAATCATCCTGTTCCTGTTCCAGGCGGCGCAGCGTATCGGCCTTGTAGGCGTCAAAGGCACTGTTGCCGCTCGAGGTCATGGCGGACATGCCGTGGCGGGTCCAGGATTTGCGGTGGCGGCAGGATTTGTTGAACATACGTTTGCTCCAGATCATGTAAAACAGCAGGGCGAGGCCGATTGGCCAGAAGAACACAAAGCCAAGCACCATGGCAGCAATCCAGGCGCCTTTGCCCTTGCTGTCCAGCCAGGCCTCGCTGCGGGAAAACCAGCCCTGGTCATGCGGGGCGGCTGCGGTGGGGGTGATACTCGTCATTGGAACCTCCGGTATTGGGTTGATGTAAATCGCCTTCACATCCTCAATATCGTGCGCTCGCCTGCGCCCTGCAAGTCTGCAAGTAAATGTTTTTTACATTTACTTGGTAGGTCATTGATAAATCGTCTTAAAATATTGCCGTGAAGAGGGATGATTGGCTGGGGTTTCCATGCCTCCGTGGGGCAAGGGGGGCTATGTCTGGGCTCCGAAACCGCCCGACCCCTGCAAAAGGGGAAGGCTATGAGCGCCCGCCCTTGGGGTCGTCTGTCTGTATGGGGTCGCGTTTTCGCAAGGGGCACTTTGCGCGGCGCAGTGTCAGCCCGGCGCCCCGCGGTGCCCGGCCTATTGGTCGACGGCGTGGCGGATGTCGCCTGTGTCCAGCACTGGGGACGCGTCGATGTCGTCGGCATCCAGCATCGCCGCCACGCGCTCAAGGCCCGCCACCAGCATCGCCTGCTCCCAGTCTTCCATCGCGTTGAACTTGCGTACAAAGCGTTGTTGCAGCGGATCAGGTGCCTCAGTCAGGACCTGACGACCGGCATCGGTCAGCAGGATATTGGTCTGCCGCCGGTCCTGGCTCGACTTTTCACGCAGCACCAGACCGTCACGCACCAGCTTGTCGACAAACGAGGTGATGGTGCCCTGGGACACCCGCATCCGCAGAGAAATCGCCTTGGCAGTGCTGTAGCCCTGTTCTCCGATGATCTGAAGAACCCGGAACTGTGCAGGTGTCACGCCAGTGGTTTGTCGTATCTCACGTCCGAACAATTCGGTGGCCCGGACGATGCGCCGAAGCGCGATCAAGCTGCTGTCGATGCGATCCATGAAGACTCCGTTGTTTTGATCATCAAACTATATAGGAAGATATGACGCTATTCAAAGCAGAATACACTTTGAAATATAAAGGATGCAGGGGCCTAAATACGACGTTCTCCGCGACATAATGCCTAAAAGCGACGTTTGTGTCGCAAATTTTGCTTTGCCTGTTGAAGTTTTCGTGAGGCGCTGCTATTTCGATTGCCGAAGCGAAAGGAGCGAACACATGCAATACCACGCTGACCCGAGGCGGATCCCGCTGCCCACACTGCGTAAACCGACAGCGTCGGATGGCGCGGATATCTGGGAGCTGGTCCGCAGCTGCAGGCCGCTTGACGAGAATTCGATGTACTGCAACTTGCTGCAGTGCGATCATTTTGCCGACACATGCGTACTGGCCGAGCTGTCGGGCGAGGCCGTGGGGTGGATCTCTGCCTACGTCATGCCCAACGACCCCGAAACGCTGTTTGTATGGCAGGTTGCCGTGTCCGAAAAGGCGCGCGGCCGCGGTCTGGGCGCGTTGATGCTGCAATCGATCATGCAGCGTGAAGCCTGCGAAGGCGTTACCCGCCTGCAGACCACGATTACCGCCGACAATGACGCCTCCTGGGCGTTGTTCCGCAAGTTCGCCAAGCTTCAGGACAGCGGTCTGGATATTCAGCCCTACTACACGCAGGCGCTGCACTTCCAGGATCGTCATAAAACGGAAAACCTGGTGACCATCCCTCTGGACGAGCGCGCTCAGCTGGCTGCTTGAGCCGCGCAGACGTCGGTTTTCACTTTCAACTCTTCTCCCACCCAAAAGAGGTCGTATGTCTACGAACACCTCCACCACAACTGTATTCAAACGTCGGGAATCCGAAGCGCGCAGCTATTGCCGCGGCTTTGATACCGTCTTTACCTCCGCGCAGGGATCTGAAATGACTGCCCGCGACGGTCAAACCTATATCGATTTTCTGGCCGGCTGCTCGTCGCTCAACTACGGGCACAACGACCCGGACATGAAAGAGGCGCTGATCGCGCATCTGCAGGCCGATGGCATTGCCCATGGTCTTGACATGCACACCGATACCAAGGCCGGTTTCCTCGAGACCTTCGAGAACGTCATCCTGCGTCCGCGCAAGATGGACCACAAGGTGATGTTCACCGGTCCCACCGGTGCCAACGCGGTCGAAGCGGCGATGAAAATTGCCCGCAAGGTGACCGGACGCAGCAATATCGTGGCCTTCACAAATGGGTTTCACGGTGTGACGCAGGGTGCGCTGGCCGCCACCGGCAACGGCTATCACCGCGGCGGCGCCGGACTGCCCCTCAATAACGTGACCCGTCTGCCGTTTGACGGCTACATGGGGCAGGGCACCGATACCGCCGATTACCTAGAGGCGATGCTGAACGATCCGTCTTCGGGTCTGGACGCACCTGCTGCGATCCTGCTGGAGACTGTGCAGGGCGAGGGCGGCCTGAACGCCGCACGCGCCGAATGGGTGCAGCGCATCGCCCGTCTGGCAAAGGAAGCAGGCGCTCTGCTGATCATCGACGACATTCAGGCCGGTTGCGGCCGCACCGGAACCTTCTTCTCGTTCGAAGAGTTCGGCATCGACCCCGACATCGTCACCATGGCGAAATCGGTTTCGGGCTTTGGCCTGCCGATGGCGCTGGTTCTGGTGAAGCCCGAACATGACGTGATGGGTCCCGCGGAACACAACGGCACCTTCCGGGGCAACACCCATGCCTTTGTCACGGCCCGCGTCGCGATCGAGAAATTCTGGTCGGACAGGGCCTTTCAGGATGACATCGCCCGCCGGGCGAAGATCGTCGAAAAGGCCCTGCAGGAGATTGCCGACATGGTGCCCGGCTCGCGGCTCAAGGGGCGCAGCATGATGCGCGGTGTCGATGTCGGATCTGGTGAACTGGCTGGCGATATCTGCGCCCGCGCGTTCCAGAACGGCCTGATTGTCGAAACCTCCGGCCCCAATGATGAGGTCGTCAAGATCCTCGCCCCCCTGACCACGCCCGACGCCCAGCTCGAAGCTGGCCTCAGCATTCTCAAGGATGCCGCGCGGGACGTGATCGGAACAACCAAAGTTGCAGCGGAGTAAGACAATGATTGTCCGTGACTATAACGATATCCTTGAAAAAGACCGCGACCGCGTGGTCAGCGATGCGGAGTGGACCAGCGTCCGTATGCTTCTGGCCGATGATGGGATGGGCTTTTCCTTCCACATCACCTTCCTTGAGGCAGGTTCGGAACATACGTTCGAATACAAGAACCACTTTGAAAGCGTCTATTGCATGCAGGGCACCGGGTCGATCACCGACCTGGCGACCGGCGAGACCCATCACATCCGTCCCGGCGTGATGTATGCGCTCGACAAACACGACCGCCACGTGCTGAAGGCTGACGAACAGCTCGTGATGGCCTGCTGCTTCAATCCGCCCGTTACGGGAACCGAAGTACACCGGGAAGACGGATCCTACGCGGCCCCAGAAACCGTCGAGGCTTAAGCCATGACCCATACTGTAGAAAAGATCGGCGGGACATCCATGTCCCGCCTGAACGAGCTACGGGATACGCTGTTCATCAAGAACGATGAGCCCGAATACGGGCGTATTTTCGTGGTGTCCGCCTTTGGTGGCATCACCAACCTGCTGCTGGAGCACAAGAAGACCGGTGCCCCTGGTGTCTATGCCCGCTTTGCCAATGCCGAGGATGACCACGGCTGGTTCGATGCCCTGAACGAGGTGTCGGCCGCGATGATCGCCGCGCATGAGGCGGTTCTGGACAATGCCGGCGATGTTGCCCAGGCGACCGCCTTTGTGCAGGAACGTATCGAAGGCGCCCGCAACTGTCTGATCGACCTGCAGCGTCTGTGCTCCTACGGACATTTCCGCCTCAACACGCATCTGCTGCAGATCCGCGAGCTGCTCTCTGGTCTCGGCGAGGCGCATTCGGCGCTGGTTGCCGTGCTGATGTTGCAGCGGGCGGGCGTCAACGCGCGTCTGGTGGATCTGTCCGGCTGGCGCGGCGATGCGGATATGTCGCTGGAACAGCGGATTGAAACGGCTCTGGAAGGGGTCGACCCGGCGCAGGAAATGCCCATCGTCACCGGCTACGCGCAATGCGCCGAAGGCCTGATGCGGGAATTCGACCGGGGCTATTCCGAGGTGACCTTCTCGCAGTTGGCGGCGCAGACTGGCGCGCGTGAGGCGATCATTCACAAGGAATTCCACCTGTCCTCTGCCGATCCGAAACTGGTCGGTGCCGAGAACGCCCGCAAACTGGGCCACACCAACTATGACGTGGCGGACCAGATGGCAAACCTCGGCATGGAGGCGATCCACCCCTCGGCGGCAAAGACCCTGCGTCAGTCCGGTGTGCCGCTGCGCGTCACCAACTGCTTTGAGCCCAATGATCCGGGCACGGTTATCGACGATCAACCCGCGCCCAAGGCTGCGGCCGAAATCGTCACCGGCCTTGATATCATTGCGCTGGAGCTGTTCGAACAGGACATGGTCGGCGTCAAAGGCTATGACGCTGCGGTGCTGGACATCCTGACACGCCACAACGTGCGGATCGTGTCGAAGGTGACCAATGCCAATACGGTTACCCACTATCTGGACGCCTCGCTAAAATCGATGCGCCGGGTCGAGGCCGATCTGTTGGCCCGCTTCCCGCAGGCCGAGGTCAACAGCGAAAAGCTGTCGCTGATCTCCGTCGTGGGACGCGATCTGAGTGGCCTGCACGTCCTGGCACGGGGGATGAATGCCCTTGAGAAGAAGGATATTTTGCCGCGCGGTGCAACGCAGGGGCCACGCAATGTGGACACACAGTTCATCCTGCAGCGCGAGGACAAGGACGCAGCCATCGCACTGCTGCATTCGGAGTTCTTCGGATCCACCGAGTCCCAGGCGCTGAAAGCGGCCTAAGAGCGGAAGCGATTTAGGCAAAAACGACCGGTTTTCAGTCGGGTGGCGCGTTTCGTGCCCCGCGTTCTGAAAACTGGTCGTTTTGCGTTTTTACAGATGTGTTCGGGGGCTGTCGAAACACGCGGCCAAAGCATAAGCCTCCACGCGAATGCCTTTTAGGTTATACGCGCTAGGTTTGCCGGGGCGGTCTGCGCAGGGGGGCGCGGCTGCGTTCGTTACCAGCGGCTGTCGCCTTTTGCAGCAGCGCCATGAATTGTTCCTGCTCTTCAGGGCTGAGGCCGGTCAGGATCTCGCCTTGCACCTCGCGTACAAGGGGGTGCGCCCGGGCCAGAACCTCTTTGCCAGTTTCGGTCAGGGTCAGCTGTCGCGCGCGGCGATCCCGCGGGCTGACGGTGCGGTCGATCAGCTGCTTCGCTTCCAGCCGGTCGATCACCTTGCCGAGTGTCGCCCGGTCATAGGCAATAAGCCCCGCAACAGAGGCCTGATCAATGCCAGGGTTGGCATCAATGGCTTTCAGCGCGGCGTATTGAACAGGGGTGAGGTCGATATCGTGGGCGGCGACCTTTTCGGTGAACTGGGCCACCGAAATTTGATGCAAGCGGCGGATCAGGTGACCGGGAAACTGATGCAGATCCAACGCGTGATCATCCTCGTCTTGTGCGTCCATAAACCCTGTTCCGGCTGTTGCTGTCTCGTCCGACTGTGATGCACAGATAAACCAGAATAGTGGGTAAATGGCCACCAAATACGGTGTCGCAGCCGGTCAATCGGCAGCCGGGTCCGCAAAACCCGCTTTCCCTTGTGGATGCAGCGGGCTAGACCCTGTTTCATGGTAAAAAGTTTTTCTTCCCTTCAGGATATGTACGATCATGGCTATGACACCATCATTGATGTGCGTAGCCCGGCCGAATTTGCAGAGGATCACGTCCCCGGTGCCATCAACCTGCCGGTCCTGAACAATGAAGAACGGGCCGAGGTTGGCACGATCTATGTTCAAGAAAGCCCCTTTCTGGCGCGCAAGCTGGGTGCTGCTATGGTGTTCCGGAATGCCGCGCGGCACATCGAAGAGACGCTGAGCCAATACGAAGGCGGCTGGCGGCCGCTGGTCTATTGCTGGCGCGGTGGGCAGCGCTCCGGCAGTTTCACCTATCTGTTGCAGCAGATCGGCTGGCGGGCCGAGATGATCTCAGGCGGCTACCAGTCCTACCGCAGGCTGGTGCATCAGATGTTGTATGAGGACGATCTGCCTTACCGGCTTGTGCTGTTGGATGGCTATACCGGCACGGCGAAGACCGACCTTCTGAAGCATGTGGCAGAGCAGGGCGCGCAGGTGCTGGATCTGGAAGGTCTGGCCAATCATCGCGGCTCGCTTTTGGGGGGCATGCCGGAGGACCAGCCCGGGCAGAAGGCGTTTGAATCTGCGCTTGCGGGGGCGCTGAGCCGTCTGGACCCCAGCCGCCCTGTGCTTGTCGAGGCGGAGTCGAGCAAGGTTGGAGATCGGATCATTCCCCCCAGCCTCTGGAGCCTGATGAAACAGGCGCCACGGATCGAGGTCAGCGCCTCGGTCGAAGAACGATGCCGCTACCTGCTGCGGACCTACAGCGACGGTCTGCCAGATGCGGATACACTGTCCGAAATGCTGGAGCGGCTTCGTGCGCGTCGCTCGAATGCGGTGGTGGATGGCTGGCTGTCCCTGATCGAAGAGGGCGATATGGCAGGCTTGGCGCGCGCCCTGATGGAACAGCATTACGATCCGGCCTACCGCAGTTCACGCCGCAGCATCGGCGTTAATGCCGTGGCAGAAGTACAACTGAAGGATCTGGACGATCAGACGCTGCAATCTGCCGCCACAACCATCTGCGACACGCTTGAAGGTCTGGCCGCAAAGGGTTTTTAAGTCAGAACAATTTGCCCTGCGCCTTGGGTAATCTTCCCGATGAGCGCCGCCGGGTAACCTGCCTCTTTCAGCTGCTGCAGCACCCCTTCGGCCTTGTCCTGCGGTAGGGCCGCGAGCAGGCCGCCAGCGGTCTGCGGGTCGAACAGCAGATCCTGCGCGCCACTGGTGCGCCATTCCGGCAGCAACGCAGCGTTTTCCGGGAATAGCGAGGAGCGGATGCCGCTGTCGGCCAGCTGCGCGGCGCCCTCCATCAGCGGCATGGCGGCAAAATCAATCTCTGCACTGACGCCTGAAGCCTCGCAGATGCCAAGGAGATGCCCGGCCAGACCAAAGCCGGTGACGTCGGTCATCGCGTGGGCTTCGGGTGCCAGAATGCGGGAGGCTGCGGCCTGCGGCTGTGCCATCTGTTCAAGCCCAGCGGTGACCCAGGCGCCTTCGGCCTTGCCTGCCATTTCGGCGGCCATGATTACGCCGGAGCCGAGCGGTTTGGTCAGAACCAATGCATCGCCCGGCTGCGCCCCGGCAAGGGTCACAGGATCCTGGTTGCAAAGCCCGGTGACTGTGAACCCCACAGTCAGCTCATCCCCCAGCGAGGTATGACCGCCGATGATCTCGGCACCTGCATCCTCCATCACGCTGCGCGCGGCGGTCATGATTTCAATCAGGGTCCGTTGCTGCAGGGCTGGCGCCAGACGCGGCAGGATCAGGTTGGCGGTAGCGGCCTGCGGGGCGGCGCCCATGGCCCAGATATCGCCAAGCGCGTGCACCGCTGCGATACGGGCCATCACGAAGGGATCAAGGCTGAAGGCGCGCAGATGATCGGTGCTGATCACCTGCCGCACGTCGCCCATGGTCAGTAGCGCGGCATCATCTCCGGGCAGGGCGGTGACATCCTCACGCAGACTCGCCACGCGCGACACGCCTGCCGCATGCAAGGCGGCGCGCCCGGCCTTGGCACCGCAGCCGCCGCACATGGGTTTGTCGCCCAGCACTGCGGGCAGGTCCAGCGTGTGTTCGGGCGGCAAATCCGGCACCTCCATTTCGGGCAGGCTCCGGAATTGCTCCATGAAGTTCTGATCGATCCGGTCCTTCCAGCGCCAGATCATCGGGCCGGAAAACTGGGTGCCGAACCTTTCTCCCAGCGCTTCCTTGGCGCCCATGGAAATTAGTTTCAGGTAATCCTTCTGCGGCCGGTAGTGGCGCATTGGATCGCCGGTGATGGCGGCGCGCAGATTGTGCAGCAGAACCGGGGCCTGCCGCACTGCGTAGACGCCGGCCTTGGGGCGCGGGGCATAGGCCAGATGGGCGCAATCCCCGGCGGCAAAGACCTGCGGGTCCGAGGTTTGCAGGCTGTCCGAAACGGTAAGGAAGCCGTCCTGTACCTCAAGCCTGGTATCGGCCAGCCAGTCATGCGGGCGCGCCCCGGCAGCGCCGGTGGTGAAGTCCGAGAGAACCTCGCGCCCGCCTTCGAGTTCGATATGGCTGGAATGGATGCGATTGACGGCGGTGTTTTCAACGACGGTGACGCCTTGCTCGGAAAAGGCGCGGCGCAGCCGCTCGCGGATCCCGGCGCTGGCGGTGCCCAGAACCGTGCCGCTGTCGATCAGGGTGGCTTGTTCCAGGCGGCCCCGGCTGCGCAGGGCGTGAGCCATCGCCAGAACCAGCTCGGCTCCGGCCACGCCGCCGCCGATCACCGCGATGCGGGCAGGGCCATCGCCGCCGCGGAACGCGTCCCAGCGGCGGGCAAAACTACCAAGCGGCTTCGCCGGGATGCCATGTTCTGCAAACCCTGGCAGGTCCGGCATGTCGGAGGTAATCCCCACATCGACCGAGGCCACGTCATAAGCGATGTCAGGTCGCCCCGGCACCCTGACGCTGCGGGTGTCTGGATCAAGTCCCTCCGCCGCGCCCTGCACCAGCCGCGCCCCGGCGAAGCGCGCCAGCCGGACCAGATCGATATCAAGATCGCCCCGCGCGTAGTGACCGGCGACAAAGCCGGGCAGCATCCCCGAATAGGGCGCGGTGGGGCCGGGGTTGATCAGCGTCAGCCGGGCGCCGGGCAGCGGGCGCATCCCCCATTTCAGCAGCACCAGCGCATGGGCATGCCCGCCTCCGATCAAAACCACATCTTTGGTTTGGGGCAGGCGGGAGGTATCCATTTCGGTGGCTCACTTTCTGTTTCTGGGGCCGTGGGCCAATGGCCCGGGGTGGGGCTATTGCGGCTGATCTGTGCTTTCGGGATCTTCCGGCGGGGTGTTGTGGGTGGCCCAGATCGCATCCGGTCCAGCCGAAGGCAGAGTGCCTGTTTCCTCGCGACGGTGAATGTGCACCTTGGCGATGAAATGCGCGGTCACCGGGGCGGTCAAGAACAGAAACAGCGTGATCATCAATTCGTGTAGCGACAGGCGCCCTTCAAAGGCGATCGCGTGCACCATCGAGGCAAGAAGAACCCCGCCTACGCCCAGCGTCGTCGCCTTGGTCGGAGCGTGCAGCCGCGACATCGGGTCGTTGAGTTTCAATAGGCCGTAGGAGCCGACAAAGCCGAACACACCAGCCATGACCAGAAAGCCTGCAATCAGAACGTCGAGTATCATATCCATAAGAGCCTCACTCGATGATGTTGCCGCGCAGGATAAAGCGCGCGTAGGCCACGGTTGAAACGAAACCGAGCATGGCGATGATCATCGCCGCTTCGAAAAAGATCTCGGTTCCGAGCGCCAGCCCATAAAGAACCATCAGCGCGATGGCGTTGATGAACATGGTATCAAGCGCCAGAATACGGTCGGCCATGGCGGCTGCGAACATCACCTTCCAGAGGTTCATCAACAGCGCCAGCGCAAAGCAGACAAAAGCAAAAAGAGCCGCAGTTTCAATCATTCGAAAATCTCCATCAGGCGGCGCTCGTAGCGCTCTTTGATTTCGTCCCGAACCGCATCAGGGTCGTCGCAATCAAGGCAATGCACCAGCAGCGCGTGACCTTCGGCGGAAACATCTGCAGTGACGGTGCCCGGCGTCATGGTGATGGTGCCAGCCAGCACGGTGATCGCCTCGGGGGTGCGCAGCTCCAGCGGAACGGTGACCCAGTTGGGCTGCCGCTTTGCGTTAGATTTGAACACCACGATCCGCGCCACGGTGATATTGGCAACAACGATGTCCCAGATCACGATCAGGATATAGGCCGCGATCTTGACCGGGTGTTTCATGCGCAGTTGCTGCGGCCAGAACGGCTGGGTCAGGAAGGGGATCAGCAGCCCCAGCAGAAAACCAAAGACCAGCGAGTTCAGCGTGAAGCTGTTGACGATGAGAACCCAGGTGAGGGTCAGCAGCAGCGTCAGCACCGGGTGCGGCAGAAGTCGATGCATCAGTTTCATTCCCCGGTCCTCCCCAGGACGGTGTCAATATAGGCATCCGGCGCAAAGAGTTGCGCGGAGGTGGCCTCGGCGTAGTCCATCATCGGACCTGCAAAGACGGTCAGCAGGATCAGCCCGGCCAGAAGGCCGAAGCTGGCCACGAAAGGCAGGGACGAACCGCGTTGCGCCTGCACCGGCGCCTCTTCTGTGTCATCCGCTTCCACTTCGCTTTCAGCATCCTCTTGCGGTGCAAGTCCGTGACTTTTCCAGAAGATCAGGCTGCCCGCCCGCGCCAGACCGATGATGGTAATTAGCGACGACACCAGAATGACGCCCCAGATCCACCAGACAAGATCATGCCCACGCGCAGCATCCATCACCAAGAGCTTGCCCAGAAAGCCGGACAGAGGCGGCATGCCCGCCATGGCGATGGATCCACCAAAGAACAGCGCCGCGATCAGCCCGCTTTGCTTCATCACCGGTTTCGGGGCGATATCGCCTCCCTGACGTTCCATCACCATATCGGCGACCAGGAACAGGAAGGCGGTCGCAAGGGTGGAATGCACGGTGTAGTAAAGCGCAGCACCGACCGAGGCTGGCGTGAACAGCGCTACCGCCGTCAGCAGGGTTCCCATCGAGGTGATGGCACCAAAGGCCACAAGCCGCCCGATCTCTCGCGCGCCAAGAACACCGATAGCCCCGACCGCAAGCGTCAGAAGCGCTGCAGGCAGCAGCCAGTCTCCGGCCAAACCTGCAGTGATCTCGGCCTCGGGGCCGAAGACCAGCGTGTACATGCGCAGGATGGCATAGGCGCCGACCTTGGTCATGATCGCAAACAGGGCCGCCACTGGCAAAGGCGCGTTGGCATAAGAGGCTGGCAGCCAGAAATGCAGCGGCAGCACCGCAGCCTTGATGGCAAACACCAGCAACAGCATGATCGCGCCGACCCGCAACAGGGCAGTATCCTCGGCCGGAAGCTCGGCCACCCGCACCGCCAGATCGGCCATGTTAAGCGTGCCGGTCACGGAATAGAGCGTGCCAAGAGCAAACAGGAACAGTGTCGATCCCAGCAGGTTGTAGACGACATATTGCACACCGGCCTGGAACCTTGTGGCGCCGCCTGCGTGGATCATCAGACCATAAGAGGCGATCAGCAGGACCTCGAAGAAAACGAAGAGGTTGAAGGCGTCGCCGGTCAGGAAGGCACCGATGATACCCATCAGCTGGAACTGGAACAGCGCATGGAAATTGGCGCCGCGCGCGTCCCAGCCGGTTCCGATGGCGTATAGCACCACCGCCAGCGCCAGCACCGCCGTCAGGACGATCATCATCGCTGACAGCCGGTCCAGGACCAGCACGATGCCAAAGGGCGCAGGCCAGTCGCCGAGCTCATAGACCTGTACCGTGCCATCGGCGGCCTGGCTGGCCAGAACCAGAGTGATCAGGGCAATCGCAACCGTGCTGGCAATCGAGAAGATGCGTTGCAGATCCAGATGATAGCGCACCACCATGATGATGAAGGGGGCAACAATCGCAGGCAGAACGATGGGGGCAATCAGAAGATGGTTCATGCGTCCTCTCCCGACTGCGTATCGCTGGTCATGTCGATGCGGTCATCGCGCGAGGACAGGAACGCCCCCAGCGCGATCATCACCACAACCGCCGTCATCCCGAAAGAGATCACGATCGCCGTCAGAACCAGCGCCTGCGGCAGCGGATCCGTGTAGGCGACTTCCTCGTATTTGTTGAGGATGGGCGGCGCGTTGACCATCAGGCGCCCGGTGGCGAACAGGAAGACGTTCACCGCATAGGACACCAGCGACAGGCCCAGGATCACCGGAAAGGTGCGTTTGCGCAGGATCAGGTAGATCCCTGCGGCGGTCAGGATACCAACAGCCGAAGCAACCAGAAGTTCCATGCTCAGACCTCGTTTTCGTTCTTGGGCTCGTCATCGCGGGCCGGGTTGATGTCCATGGCGTATTCCGAGGAAATCCCCGGCTGCCAGGCAAAGCGGGAGAGGCTTTCGAGCGCGAGCAGCACCGCGCCGACCACCGCCAGGAAGACGCCGAGGTCGAACAGCGCCGCGGTGGCCCATTCGAATTCTTTCAGCGGCGGCCAGTGGATATAGCCGAAGGCGGATGTCAGGAAGGGCATGTCGTTGAACCAGGCGCCGATACCGGTGGCGGCGGCGATCAGCACGCCGGAGCCAATGATACCGTGGTAGTAGAACCGCTGCCGTTCAGAGGTCCAGGCAAAGCCCGAGGCCATGTATTGCATGATGACAGCAATGGCCGCGATCAGACCGGCGATAAAGCCGCCGCCCGGCAGGTTGTGACCCCGGAAGAAGATATAGGCCGCCACCATCAACGCCAGCGGCATCATCACGCGGGTCGCCACCACCATCATCATCGGGTGGGCATCGCCTGCCTGCGGCAGATCCGGTTTTCGGTTCAGCAGATAGGCCCGCACGCGGGTGCCCAGAACCGCCTCGGTCAGGGCATAGATGACCAGTGCCGCGATGCCGAGAACGATAATCTCGCCAAAGGTATCAAAGCCCCGGAAATCCACCAGAATGACGTTCACCACATTGGTGCCGCCGCCGCCCTTGTAAGAGTTGGCGAGGTGGAATTCGGAAATGCTGGGCGCCGCGAAATCGCGCGTCATCAGCGCATAGATCAGCCCGCCTGCGCCAAGACCGGCCACAACGGCGATGGCACCATCACGCAGCCGGATCAGCGCCGGGGTCTCGACCGGGGTTTCCTTGGGCATGAAGTTCAGCGCTAGCAGCATCAGCACGATGGTCACAACCTCGACCGAAAGCTGGGTCAGCGCCAGATCGGGGGCCGACAGGTAGTTGAACGACATGGAGACCACCAGACCCACGACACCGATCAGAACCAGCGCCAGCAGGCGGTTGCGGTGACGCGCAACGATCAGCAGCGTCGCCAGTACCAGGCTGAGCCACCCGAGCGCCGGGATCGCGCCGATTTCCTGCAGGCTGCGGGTTGCCGGGCCAGTGGTGCCGGTGGAATAGGCATACCAGCTGATCGCCACGGTAAAGCTGATCATAACCGCGCCATAGCGGGTGATCGAGCCATTGTGCAGCCCGTCGGTCACCGCCTTGGCCAGACGCGCCAGCACCGCCATCAGGGCATCAAAGATATCCTTGGCCTCGGGGCGGGGGGCGGCGTTCCAGGCGCGCATCAGGGGCTTGTGCAGCGCGAGCAGCAACGCACCGCCGCCCACAGCCACCAGCGACATGTAAAGGGCGGG
Organism: Pseudophaeobacter sp. A-200-2; assembly: GCF_041008815.1. Classification (NCBI taxonomy): domain Bacteria; kingdom Pseudomonadati; phylum Pseudomonadota; class Alphaproteobacteria; order Rhodobacterales; family Roseobacteraceae; genus Pseudophaeobacter; species Pseudophaeobacter sp. A-200-2. The sequence continues at coordinate 48,635 of NZ_JAXGFU010000008.1, forward strand.
CGTCAAACCATGCCATAGTTTCAGCGAGTAATAGGGCAGCTCTTCTCCGCCAATCACGGCGCCTGCGGCCACGGCCACCAGTGGCCCGGCGATCTTGGCCGAGAACAGGCCGATCAGCACCACCAGCGTGATCAGGAAGGCCGGTGCCAGCCACATGCCCGCACCCGGATCATGGGGATGCGCGGGATAGTCGTCCCGCTTGGGGCCAAAGAAGACATGAACGATGAAGCGGAAGGAATAGGCTGCCGAGAACAGCGCCGCGATCAGTGCAAGGCCCGGCACCAGATAGTGCGATCCGGCCCAGACCGTGTGTACGGTTTCCTCCAGCATCATCTCCTTGGACAGGAAGCCGTTGAAGGGCGGGATACCCGCCATCGACAGGGCGGCGACAAAGGCGATGGTAAAGGTCACCGGCATCAGGTGGCGCAGACCGCCCAGACGTTTGATGTCTCGGGTGTGCGCCTCGTGATCGACGATCCCGGCCGACATGAACAGTGCCGCCTTGAAGGTGGCGTGGTTGATGATGTGGAATACTGCGGCAACCGCTGCGATCTTGGTGCCAAACCCCAGAAGCATGGTGATCAGGCCCAGATGGCTGACGGTGGAAAAGGCCAGAAGACCTTTTAGATCATCCTTGAACAGGGCAATTACGGCACCGATGAGCATGGTCACAAGGCCGGTGGTCGCCACGATGTAGAACCACTCCGGGGTGCCGGACAGAACCGGCCACATCCGCGCCATCAGGAACAGGCCTGCTTTCACCATGGTGGCGGAGTGCAGATAGGCCGAAACCGGCGTCGGCGCCGCCATGGCGTGGGGCAGCCAGAAATGGAACGGGAACTGTGCCGATTTGGTGAAACAGCCCAGCAGGATCAGGATCAGCGCGGGCAGGTAGAGCGGCGACGCCTGGATAAGGTCCTTGTTCTCTAGGATCACGCTCAAATCATAAGAGCCGACGATATTGCCGAGGATCAGCATGCCCCCGATCATCGCTAGGCCACCGGAGCCGGTCACGGTTAGCGCCATACGCGCGCCCTGACGCCCTTCGGGCAGGTGTTTCCAGTATCCGATCAGCAGGAAGGACGACAGCGAGGTCAGCTCCCAGAACACCAGCAACAACAGGATGTTATCTGAGAGGACGATGCCGACCATCGCACCCTGGAACAGCAACAGGTAGGTGTAGAACTGCCCCATGGGATCTTCGCGCGACAGGTAAAACCGTGCGTAAAGGATGATCAGCATTCCGATCCCAAGGATCAGCGTAGCAAAGAGAAACCCAAGCCCATCCAGAAAGAAATTCGCATTGAGCCCCAGACCGGGCAGCCAGTCGAATGTGGCTGTGATGACCTCTCCGCGAAATACAGCGGGGGCATGCAGCAGAAGGCCGGTTAGGGCCAGGAAGGTGGTCAGACCAGCCGCCGAAGCGGAGGCGTTACGCCCCGCCCGGATCAGCAGAGCGGGAAAGACCGCTCCTAGAAAAGGCAGGGCCGCAATCAAAAACAGGGACACGTGCAGATCTCCTGGTAGGGCTAGGCGAATTTTGACTTTGCCTAAGCAATTTTTCGCTTCTGTGCCAGCCCCGCAGGCCCGGTTCTGAGGAAGATCGGGCAAATGACGCTGGAATTGTTGGACATTGCGCCACTACTTGGGGCTGGGGGGCGGAGTTGACAAGATTTTGAATGGCCAAAATTCGCCCTCTGTGCTGATCGGGAATACAAATGCTGCTAGAACGGTGTCCAAAGGGATGGCACCCGCCCGAAACACGGCGCTGCGGGGCGTGTTTTCCCGGATATTGGAGAGACGCAGATGCAAGACCCAATCAGTGCGGAGACCCAGGAGGCCAGCGGGCGGCCGGTCACTATGTCGCGGCGCAAGCTGTTGTCCTCTGCGGGCATCCTTCTGGGCGCTGCGGCGGTCGGCGCGGTGGCCTGGCGATATCGGCCCGCGCCGGATCACGACCGTCCGCGCCTGTCCGTGGCCGAGGCGTTTTCCGCCGCCGGAGCGGGGTCGATCACCTTGGTCGACATTCGCACCCCCCGGGAATGGCGCAGTACCGGCGTTCCGGTCGGCAGCGTCCAGATTGACATGCGTCGTGACGATTTTACTGACGCACTGTCCCGTGCATTGGGTGGCAACCGGGCCGCGCCGGTGGCGCTGATCTGCGCCCGCGGTGTGCGTTCGGCCCGGATGGTGCGGCGCATGGCAGAGGCAGGGTTTTCACAGATCATGGATGTGCCCGAAGGCATGCTCGGCTCTGGTGCCGGACCGGGATGGATCGCGGGCAACCTGCCGGTGGCGCGGTGGCAGGGCTAGGCCCCGCGCGCCGACGGCGCAGCCTGATCCGGCGCCGGGCCGGAGGAATTTTTCTTTCGTTGCTCGTGGCGGCACTCTGCTCGGGCCCTGCGCTGGCAGGCTGCGGCGCTGCAGAAGAAGCTTGCGATCTGCCGTCCGGTGACTACCACATCGCCACACCCGATCCGGGCGCCTCGGCCAGTACGGAAGCAAAAGGCACTCCGGCGGTGGTGTTTCTGCACGGCTATGGCGGTTCGGGCACCGGGGTGCTGCGCAACCGCGCCTTGGTTCAGGGGGTGCAGGAGCGGGGCTATGCGCTGATCGCGCCGACCGCCTTGCCGCGCTGGAATGGCAAGAGGTCGTGGAACTTTCTGCCTGGCGCCGAGGGACGGGATGAGGCGCAGTTCCTGCAACAGGTCCTTGGCGATGCGGAGTCGCGGTTCGGCATCGACCGGCAGAGGGTTGTTCTTGCTGGATTCTCCGCCGGGGCCTTTATGGTGAACTACCTCGCCTGCGCCCATCCCGGGGATTTTGCTGCCTTCGCTCCGGTGGCGGGAGGATTCTGGCGACCACGGCCCGAGACTTGCGCCGGTCCGGTGCGGTTGCTGCATACTCACGGCTGGGCCGACAAGGTCGTGCCACTGGAGGGGCGCATTCTGGGCAGCAGCACGCGCGAACAGGATGATATCTTTGCCGGGCTGGCCCTGTGGCGGCAGGTGAACGGCTGCGCCGATGACGCACCTGATCGCCTGTGGGTTACCGGAGCAGAGCTGCATCGCCGCTGGGATTGCCAATCCGGGGGCGATATTGAACTGACGCTCGGTCCGGGGGGGCACCGCATTCCGGACACTTGGCCGATGCGGGTCGTCGAATGGTTTGAGCGGACCCCGGACTGACGCCCGGGGCACGCGGTTCTTCTATTCCGCCGCTGAACGGTGGTCAGGTGCCCCGGCAAAGACGCGTTCAACCGCTTTGCGATAGGTCCGGGCGGTCTGGGCGATACGGGGTTCGGCAAAAACCTCGCGCGTACCCATCCAGAACCTGAGTCGAAGCGCGGGACGCATCCCCGACAGGGCCGACAGCGGCAGCACCAGTACCAGCGACAGGGCAATTGGCGCCAGCCAGACGGAAACCATCCCGGCCAGGATCCCGGCGCTGATCGCAAGACCGCTGGTGAATTCGAGTGCATGACAGATCAGCATGGTCTTCAGCCCATAGCGCCCGCCGTCACGCGCCTGCGGCGCCCAGCCCCGTTGCAGGCGCAGGGCGCTACGCAAGACGGCGATCATCTGCTGCACCATCAGGATCGGCGCATAAAGGATTGCCAGCAGGATTTCGGAGACTACGGAGAGCGCGAACTGCCGACCGCCGCCATAATCCGATAGCCGCGCGCCAGTCAGGGGTAGCGCGGCAAGGGCCAGAAGTTTCGGCGCCAGCAGCATCGCATAGATAACCAGGATCACGGCGACATGGCGCGGCTCTGACATATCCGGCCAGGAGGGGCGCAGCGGGTCGGCGGGGCTGAAATACTGCAGCGCCGAGGTTTCCCCGTCTTCTCCGATCAGCGCCCATATCACCAGAAGCGCAAACCAGATCGGCGCCATCAGGTACCCGATCGCCCCATGCAAGAGATGGAACCGTGAAATCGCGCAGAAACCCTGCGCGCTCAGCAGTTTCAGGTGCTGCAGATTGCCCTGGCACCAGCGCCGGTCGCGCAGGATGTGGTCGATCAGGGTGGGCGGTGTCTCCTCGTAAGAGCCCTGGATGCGGGGTAGGAAATGCACGCCCCAGCCGGCCCGGCGCAACAGACCTGCCTCGACGAAATCATGGCTCATGATCAGGGTCTTGCCGCCGAATGTCTGTTGCAGCTCGGGCAGCCCGGCGCAGGCGGCAAAGGCGCGGGTGCGCAGGATGGCGTTATGGCCCCAGTAGTTGCCCTCGGCGCCGACCCAGCGTGCCAGCCCTTCGGCCATGGCAAGGCCATAGACCCCGTTGGCAAACTGCTGCATGCGGCCAAAGACGGATCTGGCGCCGATCAGCTGTGGGAAGCTCTGGATCAGTCCGGCTGCCGGATCTCGGCGCAGCGCATCGGCCAGTTGGGCAATCGCCCGGCCAGTCATCAGACTGTCGGCATCCAGCACCAGCATGGCGTCATAGCCGCCACCCCAGCGGCGCACCCAATCCGCGATATTGCCCGCCTTGCGCCCGGTGTTGTCCTCGCGGCGGCGATAGTAGAGCCGGATACCGGGCGGTAGCGCGGCGCGCAGTGTCTCGACGCCCGCCAGTTCCTGCGCCGCGATCCGCTCATCCCGGGTGTCAGAGAGGATGAACATGGCGTAATCATGCGCGCCGCCCCAGGCATGTAGATCCTCCAGCATAGTGCGGGCGTTGCCGAACACGGCGGCCGGATCTTCGTTGTGGACGGGCACCAGCACCGCAACGGTAAGCGGCGGCGTGTCGGGTGCGATGGGACCGGTCGGAGCCCGGCGCTCGGCCTCTTGCCTGCGCTGCCACAGGCTGAACAGGCCCAGAAGCACGGTGGAGACCGAAAAGCAGATCCAGAAGAAATTGAAGGCAATGAGCGCCAGAAGCAGAACCTCGATCATCATGAAGCCGCCATCGGCAAACCAGCCTTGCATCACGAAGGTCAGCAAGGCGGTTGCAACCATCGCCGGGGAAAAGGCGATAACCCGCCAGAGCGCCACGCGCATCTGCGGCGCGGTCCCGGGGGCGCTCATGTCGCGGAAAGCGGCGCCAAAGTTCTGCTCTGGCATCGCCATGGGCTGTTCGGGCGGCAGCATCTTCGCCGCAGAGGGGGCGGAGATCAGATCTTTCATGCGGTCCACCTGTAAAGCCAGACTTCGGTGGCAGGCTGCCCGTCCCGGCGCAGCGCCGCCCGTAGCTCCACAAGGGAGCGGTCACCGGGTTCAAAGCTGAAGGCGAGCCGCAGGCCACCAGTGGCCGGATTGCGCTGCAGGACCCCGGTGCTGAGCTCGACATGCGGCGAGGAAAGCACGACGTCGAAGTTTTCGGGATCGCCTGCCAAAAGCGGATGATCTTCGAAGTCCACGGTCATGATCCGCCCCGGGTCACCAAAGATACGTGCGCCCGCAGCGGTGTCCACCACCTGCGCCAGCGTACCATTGGGGCCGGTGCCCCAGGTCAGGCGGTAATCAAGCCGCACCTCGGCTCCGGCAGGATAGGGCGTACGCGGGCGCCAATAGGCGACGATATTGTCGTAGATTTCCTTGTCCGCCGGGATCTCTACCAGCGTGACGGCGCCCTTGCCCCAATCGCCCTTGGGTTCGACCCAGAGGCTGGGCCGGTCCTGATAATGCGCCTCAAGATCGGCGAAGTCCGACAGGTTGCGGCTGCGCTGCATCAACCCGAAACCTCGGGGGTTCTCGTCTACAAAGGAGGACACCTGCAGCTGCGCCGGATTGGCCAGTGGTCGCCACAGGGTTTCGCCGTTGCCATTCTCGATCAAAAGCCCATCGCTGTCGTGCACGGCGGGGCGGAAATCGTCGAACCGGTTGCGGTTGGTGCGATCAAACAGGAACATCGAGGTCAGCGGCGCGATCCCTGCATGGGTCAGCTCTTCGCGTGGGAACAGCGTTGCTTCGACCTCCATCACGCAGGCGGCGCCTGGGGTGATGGTGAACCGGTAGGCGCCTGCGGCCGAAGGCGAATCCATCAGCGCATGCACGACCATGTGGCGCTGGCCGGGGGCAGGGGCCTCCAGCCAGAATTCAATAAACTCGGGGAATTCCTCGCCTTCGGCGTCGCCGGTGTGAAGGGCCAGCCCGCGCGCCGACAGCCCATAGGCCTGCCCGATGCCGATGGCCCGGAAATAGCTGGCGCCCTGAAAGACACAGAATTCATTCTTCTTGCCCGGCTCGCTCAGCTCGGTGCGCAAGCGAAAGCCCGAATACCCCAGCGCTCCTTCGGTGCTGAGATCCGGCGCCTTGTCTGTCTTGTCAAACAGGGTCAGATCAAAGGCAACAGGCTGCGCCAGCCCGTCCGCGACGCTGTGCATCTGCACCGCACGGGGGAAATAGAGGCCCGGCAGGAAGAAATCGACATTATAGCTGCGTTCCGTCTTGCTCCACAGCGCGTCGCGGCTGCGGAACCAGCGGGTCTGATAATCCTCATAGGTGAGATCCAGCCAGTCCTGCGGCACCTTAGCACGCGTGTGATAAGGCATCTGTGCCAGCATGCGGGCCTTGTCAATAACATCCTGATGCCGGAACGGGACGGAGGCGGCCTTGGTCGCGAGCGGAGCTGTCAGCGCAAGGCCGGAGACACCGGCAAGGAAACCGCGGCGCGAAAGACGGCTCATCGCTTTGCCCTCCAGGGGTGGGATTTGAACCAGGCGGCGGCAAAGGCACAGGCGATGATCAGGCAGAACCCGGCGATATTTGCCGCAGCGGTGATCAGGATGCCCCGGTCAGTCTGATCCAGCGCAAAGCCGATCAGACGGGCCAGCGCCATCGAGAAGACGAAGACCGCAAGGGACTGTTGCCCGACCTTGGTGATGATGCGCAGGGCAAAGGACCAGAGCCGCGCCAGCCCCGAATGACCGGAGGCGATCAGCCGCTGACCACCAGCTCCGGCGGCCACCCAGCCGAGATAGGCCAGTGCCAAAAAGTGCGCATAGCGCAACAGGCCGAAATCGGTTTTCTCGCGCCACTCGTCCGTGAAGGCCCAGGCCGGGCGGATGGCGGCGGCCAGATCGTCGTTCCAGGCCTCAACCCACAGGAAGACCTTCCAGGAGCCAAAGGGGGCAGAGAAGATCAGGAAGGCTGCAGATACAAGCACCAGTGCCCGCGACACGGGCGGCGCCGGAAGCCAGCCTTTCATGAAGGCAAAGCCCGTGAAAAACAGCAATTGCCAGCCGAAGGGGTTGAAGAACCATTCCCGCGCCGACCAGGGTTCGGCAGGCAGGGATGCTCCGTCCGGTCCAAGGCCGATCATATAGGGGTTCGCGGCCAGCCAGATCAGCGCCGAAGCTGCGGCAACGGTCCAGAGGCCGATGCGCTCCAACCCCATCATCAGCGGCATCAGCGCCAGCACCACCAGATACATTGGCAGGATGTCAAAGTAGTTCGGCACATAGGTCAGGGTGAACAGGCCCACCAGCTGTGGCATCGGGTCATTGAAGAAATGGCCAAGGTTCAGAGAGTTGACGTAGCTTTTTTCAAAGACACCGGTCAGGTCCAGTGCCGCCATGGTCATGGCGACAAAGAAGAACAGGCCGATATGAGCCCAGAATACCTGCCAGCAGCGGAATACCACCCGGGCAGTGCCCATCAGCCAGCCACGGCGTGCAAAGGACCCGCCAAAGGCGATGGCCGAGGCCATGCCCGAGCAGAAGACAAAAATCTCGGTCGCATCGGAAAACCCGAACCGGGCTGGGATCCAGCCGGTCCAGCGGTTGCCGGGAATATGGGCAACCAGGATGATGAACATGGCAATGCCGCGATAGAAATCGAGCCGCGGGTCGCGGACGCGCTTTTGCCCGCCTGCCGGGGCTGGGGCATGCTCCGATGCGGGCGCACGGCGGGTGTTGGCCGCTGCCGGACCTGCCACGGTCGGAATTTCTGCTGTGGGAGCGGGGAACTTGGAAATACGCGCCATCGTTAAGCGGTGTCCTTCCTGTCAATCAAACATTGTGGCGGCGATGTAAGGGCGCGCCCGAGGCCTGGACCGGCATCCGGGCGCGATCCGATCATTTCGCAGATCACTCGGCCGGCAGGCTGCGGCTGTCCGGCTGATTGCGCGCCTCGCTGATCAGGGCACGGCGGGCCAGAGCATAGTTGTCCTCGGCGCCACCGCGCTGGGCGCGGCGGCTGTCCAGCATCCGGGATACCTCGCTCAGGCGACCTGCGCGGATCCCGGCATCGATGGTCATGCGTTCAAAAACGTCGCGCTGGGCGTGGCTGCCACCGGCCAGTTGCATGGAGCCACGGGCCTGCGCCAGGTGGTCAAAGGCCAGCGCGAAATCACCTTCGCCAAAGGCCTCCAGCCCGCTGGCGGCGGCTCGGCCGGGATCTGCCATGCGCTGCCGCGCCTCGTCCCCGCCTGCGGCTGCCGCATCGGCGTGGATACGCTGCACCATCCGGGTGGTTTCATCCGGGCGCCCGCGCCCGGCCAGCGCCAGAAGGTAGTGCAGGTCGGCAAAAATCAGGCTGCCATCCTCGGTCCGGGCGGCGCAGAGGTCGGAAAGTTCTTCCCAGCGGTTGCCGACGGCAATGCCTTCCAATTCCAGCCGCATCAGCAGCGAGGTGGCATTGGAAATATCGCGGTAATCGTCGGTCTTGTCCTGGCGGATCTCGCGGTCGTAAAGGTCAAGAACGGTGTCGGTCTGGCCCAGGTCCAGATGCATCAGCGCCTTGTGCCACCAGACGTGATAGCGGAAGTTGTTGCAATGGCTCCAGGCCTCTTCGCGGCCGGTCAGCCAGTCGAGTCCGGCCTTGGCGTTGCCGGTCATGTCATGCACATGCGCCACCGCATGCAGGCCCCAGGCATCATCCGGCGCCATCCAGAGTGCCTGACGCCCCGCAGTCTCCGCCTTACTGTAGTCGCCGGTTTCCTCCAGCGCGAAGGCGTGACAGCCAAGCAGATAGCCGCGCCCGGGGTGATCCGGCGCATAGGCGGGCATCACCCGTTCCACTGACCGGCGCATCCCGGCGCTGTCGCCAAGGACGAAACGGATCGCCTGGCTCATCTTCATGGCAAGGCTGTCGGCAGGGTGAGAGCGCAGGACCTGCTCCAGCTTCTCAACGGCGGCGGTGGGGCGGCCCGCCAGCCACAGCTCCAGCGCATCGGCGAAGAGCCGCTCCCGGGGCAGGGCAGAGGCATAGGCGATGCGGGCAGCAGCCAGCGCATCGCGGGCAGGGGTGCGCATTTCGCGGCGGCCCAGCAGCAGCAGGAACAAACCCTTGGCAGCCTGCCCAAGGGTGAATTCGGGGGCGGCTTCCAACAGCTTACCCAGATGCACCGGGGCCTCTGCGCTGTGCGACAGAACCCCGATCTGAACCGCGTTCCACAGATCCAGCATTTCGGGATCTTTCAGGCTCGTCTCCTGTCCGAAGAGATCATGTGTCATTTGGGTCCAATCCTTACCACCGGTGTTGTTCACTAGGGGAAGGTTAGAACAGTGGTTTTCATCGCGCGACGGGCGCTCTCGCTTTGGTGAAGGCGCGTGTTTGAAGGTGGGGAAACCCGCTGAAACCTGTAATATTTGCGGGCAATTTCCCGCCAGACGGGTCTTTGAAACGCAAAACGCCCACCACGAAGGCAGGCGTTTGCCGGTTTTTGTAACATTCGGCCGGATCGTGCCGGGCAGAATATGGCCTAAGCCTTGGAAAACGGGTCCTCGGCGCCGAGAATCCGGTCGCTGTCAGCGCCGCAGCTGGGCGGTGCGTGGCGGTAGGTGACCGGGGTGCGCGAGAAATTGAGCGGATTTCCAAGCAGTTTCACGGGAGTGTCCCCGGCCTGCATGTCGATGGCCATGCCCCGCGCAGCCACCTGATCGGAGGCAAAGACCCGGTCGAGCGTCTGCACCGGACCGGCGGTCACCTTGCGGGCCTCCATCGCGGCGATCACCTCGTCCATGGTGAAGCGTTTGAGCGCCGGGATCATGATGTCGTTGAGCGCTGCGCGATGCTCTAGCCGCGCCGGGTTGGTGGCAAAACGGGGATCGTCTGCAAGGCCTTCGAGCCCGAGGAACTCCATCACGCGCCGGAACTGGGCATCGTTGCCCACCGCCAGGATGACGTGGGAGTCCGAGGTCTCGTAGACGCCATAAGGCATGATGCTGGGGTGTTCGTTGCCGCGCCGGGTCGGCAAGGTGCCGGTGTTGAGATAGGCGACGCCTTCGTTGATCAGCCAGGCAATGGTGCTGTCGACCAGAGCCAGGTCGATCTGCTGCCCTTCACCGGTTTTTTCCTGGTGGCGCAGCGCAGCCAGAATGCCAATGCAGGCATACATACCGCACATCACATCGGCGATGCCGGTGCCAACCTTCACGGGCTGCCCCTCGGGATCGCCGGTGAGTGACATGATGCCGCTAAGCCCCTGCGCCACAAGATCATATCCCGGGCGGTGGTTGTTGGGGCCGGTCTGCCCGTAGCCCGAGATCGAGCAGTAGACCAGCCGGGGAAACTCATCCTTGAGGCTGGCATAATCCAGCCCGTATTTCGCCAGTCCGCCGGGTTTGAAATTCTCGATCAGGATATCGGCCTCGGCAGCGAGCCTGCGGATCTCGGCCTGACCTTCGGAGGTGGTGATATCCACCGCGACCGAGCGTTTGTTGCGGTTGGCGGCCATGTAGTAGGCCGACAGATCCGTGGGGTTGCCGTCGGCGTCCATGGCATAGGGTGGGCCCCATTGGCGGGTATCGTCACCCCCCGATTTGGGGTTTTCCACCTTGATGACCGTGGCGCCGAGATCGCCCAGCAGCTGGGTACAGGTGGGGCCGGCCAGAATGCGCGACAGGTCGAGAACCTTGACCCCATCAAGGGCCCCGTGTGGCAGCGTGTCAGATGCGTCCATCATATCCTCCGGGTTCGATTTCGGCAGAGATGACAGTGAAACGATCAGAAGCCAAGGCATCGGTGAGGGCGGCGCGCAGTTCGGTGCGGTTACGTACCGTCACGCCGTTGCCGCCAAAGGCCCGGCCCATCGCGGCAAAATCGTGCCGGGCGAAATCGACGCCGCGGTTTTTAAGCTGGCGTTGACGCTGTTTCAGCTCAATCAGGGCGAGGCTGGCATCGGCAAAGACCACGAAGATCGGCGCCACATCCAATTCGGCAGCGGTGGCCAGATCCCCGGCCACCATTAGGAAGCCTGCATCGCCGGAAAAGCTGACGACGGGACGGTCTGGCTGCGCCAGCTTGCGCCCGATCGCCATCGGCACGGCGCAGCCCATTGTGCAAAGCCCGGATGACTGGATCAGCCCGCGCGCCTCGTTGCACTGCCACATCTGGCTGAGCAAGATCCGGTGGGCCCCACTGTCTGCGGTGGCTAGCGTCTCGGCAGGCAGAGTGGCGCGGCATTCGGCGATCACGCCCGCCGGTCCCCAGCTGTCATCCTGCGGATCAAAGGCGGTGTGCAGCGCCTGTTGCGCGGTGCTCAGCTCTCCGCCGGGCCAGCGCGTCGGTGCTGTCTCGGCTTTTTCCGTCAGGGCATCCAGCGCGGGGGTAAGCGGCGCCACGATGTTGAGGCTGGCCTGATGCATGTAATGGGTGTTGGGTTCGGCAGCGATCTCGATCACGCGCTGGTGGGTTGGGTCCCAAGCGTTGCGCCAGCCGGGGCGCATTTCGATAGGATCATAGCCAAGCGACAGGATCAGATCCGACTGCGCCGCCAGCGGCAACAGGTGGCTGTCGGCCAGGGGGGACAGCCCGGCGCCGCCAAGGCACAGGGGGTGATCTTCGGGCAGGATGCCCTTCGCCTTGTAGCTGGTGACAAAGGGGATCTGATGCGCCTCCAGAAAGGCGCGAAGGGCAGGACCCGCGCCTTCGGCCACCGCATCAAGTCCGATGATGGCCAAGGGACGCTCGGCCTGCGCCAGCCAACTGCGCGTCTGCGCCAGTGTGTTATTGTCTGGCTGGGTGGGCGCAGCAGGCGCGCGGCGGAAGTTGCGATCCCTGGCAGGGGCATCCGCGACCGAGATCGGCACGTCGATATGCACCGGACCATTGCGCGGCTCGGTGGCGATGGCGACCGCCTTGTCTGCGATCACGTCAGCCGCATCCGCATCCAGACGGAAGGTCGCCTTGGTGATGGAGGCAAAGACGGCGCCATGGTCGAGCACCTGATGGGTGTAGCTTTGCGCCTCGGCAGCATCGACGCAGCCGGTGAGAACCAGCATCGGCACCCGGTCCTGATGGGCGTTGGCCACCACATTGACCCCGTTGAGCGCGCCGGGGCCGAGGGTGGCAACCAGAATGACCGGGGCGCCATCGGCATGATGCACACCTTCGCCCATGAAGCCGGCAGCGTTTTCGTGTTTCGCCAGATGGAAGGTGATGCCTGCCGCCTCTAGCGCGTCGACCAGCGTCAGCACCTCGCCGCCGGGCATGCCAAAGGCGTGGCGGCATCCGGCCGCATAAAGGCGCCGGGCCAGAACGTCGGCGGCGCGTAAACTGTCAGTCATGGCGATCTGTTCCTATCTGATGTCAGAGCCAGATTGCCTGCCCTGACGCGGGGCGCAAGCACCCTCACGGCTCTGTGACCCGGTGGCGTTACTTCAACGCCTCCTGTGCGATCTGATCAAACCGCTGGTCCAGCTCCTCTGCAAGCGCCATCAGCCTGTCGCCGCCTTCGTCCCGGTAGGGGGCAAAGACATGGCTTGGCCGCTTATACGAGAGCTGCGCCGTGCCGCCCGGCATTTCGGTGACATAGAGGCGGATCGGGGCTTCGATCATGGCGGCGGTCGAGGTTTCCAGAATGTTGACCGCAAAGACATTGTTGAAAACGCCGATGACCCGGTTGCCCGGAATGGTGATCCCGCGCGCCGCTGCAGCGCCGGTGGGGCCGGCCTGCGTGACGATGGCCAGATCGCTGGCCCGCACCGCCGCCTGCGTATCCTGCAACAACTGCTGGTAGGATTTCGCCGTGTCGTGCACCTCCCAGCTTGGGCGGGCAGACACCTCTCCGGCGATGCTTGCCTGCGCGCTCAGGGTGACGGTCGAAAAGGCCAGTCCGGACAGCATTGGCAGACTGAAGGCAAGTGCGACGAGGATTGGGCGCAGGTTCATCATGGGCTCCGTTGTTTTGTGGAGCCACAAGCCTAACCCGGATTGCAATCACGCAGGTGTCACATCCCCGTGCTGCTGACTATGCCCCGTCGGGAGGTTGGGCGGCATCAGCAAAGAAAAACGCGCCCCTTTTGAGGGCGCGTTGAATGCTTTGTTCATGCCAAGGGTAAAGATTACATGGCGATCTTGCCGCCGCCCTTTTTCGTAACCACGACGACCGAGGGCCGCGGCGGCATCTTGGGATCAAAGTCGGGCCAGCGGGTGGCCGGATCCTCAAAAGTCGAGGCGCGCTCGAAGCCTTTCAGAGCCTTGGTGCCATCGGTGCCGGGGTGCTGCACCGCCAGGAACAGGGTTTCGCCGTTGTCGGTGAAGTAGGGGCCGCAGAGCTCCCCGCCGACGGGGCAGCGGAAGAACAGCTTGGACGTGCCACGCAGATCGCCTTCGGTCTCGACGCCATAAAGGCCATCGGATTTGCCGGTCTTGCCCCATTTGCTGCCCTGGTCGGTCGAGACCCAAAGGCGGCCATCGGCGTCAAAGGCGCAGTTGTCCGGGGAGCCGAACCAGCCGTTCGCGCTGGTTTCAGGGTTCCACTGGGCGCCGACCTCGGCCAGTTCGGGATCGCCGCATTTCACCAGGATCGACCAGGTGCCACGGGTGGCTGCGTGATCGCCGCCTTCTTCCTTCACTTCGATGATGTGACCGAAGTTGGATTTCGCCCGGGGGTTGGCCGCGTTGACCTGCTCTTCCTTACGCTTGGAGTTGTTGGTCAGCATGATGTAGGCGGTGCCGTCGCCGCGCGGCTGCGCGTCTTCGGGGCGGTCCATCGGGGTGGCACCCAGGGCATCGGCAGCAAGGCGGGTGTCGATCAGAACATCGGCCTGGCTGGCAAAGCCGTTCTCGGCGGTCAGCGGGCCGGTGCCATGCACCAGCGGCATCCACTCAACGCTGCCGTCTTCATCAAAGCGGGCTACAAAGAGGGTCCCGTCGCTGAGCAGGGCGCTGTTGGCGGCGGCATCGTCGGACACTACGCCGTTCGAGACATATTTGTACTGGTAGTCAAAGCGGTTGTCGTCGCCCATGTAGACGACCAGCTTGCCCGAAGAGGAAACAGTGGTTTCGGCGCCTTCGTGGCGGAAGCGGCCAAGGGCGGTGTGCTTCACAGGCTTGGCACCCGGATTGCGCGGATCGACTTCAACAACCCAGCCAAAGCGGTTGGGTTCATTGGGCTCCTTGTCGATATTGAAGCGGTCGTAGAACTTGCCCCAGGCATACCAGCGGCCCGGCACGCCGTAGCGTTTCATGTTCTTGGCTTCGGGCTGGGCCGAGATATCGGGTTTGCCGTCGCCGTCGACCGAATCGGTCCAGAAATAGCCGTGGAAGTTCTCTTCGGCCATCAGGTAGGTGCCCCAAGGCGTCATGCCGCCGGCGCAGTTGTTGAGCGTGCCGATGACCGACATACCCGAAGGATCGGCGTTGGTTTTCATCCGGTCATGACCGGCGGCGGGGCCGTCGATGGTCATCTCGGTATTGAGCGGCGTGATGCGGCGGTTCATCTTGCCATCGCGCACCACGGCCCATTTGCCGTCTGCACCCTTGGCGATTTCCACAACGGTGCCACCATGGGCGGCCATTTCGATGTCGACCAGCTCCTTGGTCATGCCTTCAAAGCCTGCCTTGTCCTGGCGGCCAAGGCCCGGGAACATGACCTCTTCATTGGTGTATTCGTGGTTCACGCAGAGCAGGCCGCGGGTGCCTTCGGCGTTCAGCGGGGTGAAACCGACGTAGTCGTTGTTGTAGCCGAACTGCTTCAGCTGGGCTTCGGCACTCTGGTTCATCACGTCGAATTCCGGGGCATCGGCGGTGATCGGATCGCCCCAGCGCAGCAGAACGTCGGCGTCATAGCCATCGGCGATATGGTGGGTTTCGTCGTTGCCCCAGGTCAGTTCCTCGAAGTTGTAGCGGCTGCCACCGTGGCCACCGGCGGTGGCTTCGTTCGGAGCGATCAGGGCCGAGGTGCCGAACAGGGCGGTGGTGGCGGAGACGCCCAGCATGCCCTTCAGCAGGTCGCGACGGCCATAGCGGGCGTTGATCACATCGCCGATGGTGCGTTCAAGCCGAGGATTGGTAGGGATGTCGTCAAAGGCTTCATAGGCTTCCGCCTTGTTGCCGATTTCGGGATCGTTGATGATTTGCTTGCGGTCCATGGCTTGCTCCAAAGTTCCAGATGCCGACGGTGCGTCGTCGCGTGCTAAGTTGCGCGGACCTGTAACAATTGCGTGACGTGCTCCAAGGTTTTACCAAACCGTTACAACTTGGGCCGTTTTTCGCCTGTTCGCGATACTTTATCCGGAGCTGATGCCCCGTATATCAAGCTGTGGCGGCGTCGGCGAAGGGGCGAATCCAGATCACTCGGCGGGGCGGAAGCCTTCGATCAGCTGCCGCAGGCCAATCGCCGCCCCGGCAAAAATCGCCAGGAAGGTGACCGGCGCGGAAACGGCCAGCAGCGAAAAGGCGCTGAGCCCCTGACCGACGGTGCAGCCCATGGCGATGACGGCACCTGCGCCCATGATGCCCGCACCCACGATCTGGCGGCGCAATTCGCGGGGGTCTTCGCAGGCCTCCCAGCGAAAATGCCCCTTGATCAGCGAGCCGATGAAGGCCCCGGCCCAGACTCCTGCGATGGAGCCGACGGCAAAGGACAAGGGGCGCAGGCTGCCGGTCATGGTCCACAAAATAGTCTCGCCCAGAGGGGCAGAAAAGGAATGCGACACCACCGGGAGGGCTTCGAAACCGGTCTGGTTGACCTCGCTGGTCAGGCCCCAGCCCGAAACGATGGCAAGGCCGACGATCACGGACCAGAAGACCGCGCTCTTGTCTTGACGCAGTTCGCGTCCGCAAAGCGCGGCGATGACCAGCACGGCGCCGACGGTAAGCCCGATGGTGTGCAGTGGCAGACCCGTCAGGGCAGCGGCGTGATGGGCCAGCCCGGGGGGAATATCGGTCGTGACCTGATGCTGCTCAAAGAAGAAATTGCGCAAGGGCGCAAGCGGACCGGAAAGAACCACATAGGTGGACACGCCCATGACCAGCACGATGACGAAACTGCGCAGATCACCACCGCCCAGTCGGGCGATAGCGCCATAGCCGCAATTGCCGCTAAGCGCCATTCCGTAGCCGAACATCAAACCCCCGATGATTGAAGCCAGAGGCATCCATCTGATGCTGAGGTAGAAACTTTCGCTTTCATCCATAAGTCCTGCTGCGATAAGGGAAAAGCTGCCGATAACGGCGACGCCGATTGCCAATATCCACATACGCATGCGCAGGGTGGAGCCGCCATAAAGAACGTCCTCGATCGCGCCAAGCGTGCAGAACCTGCCCAGCCGGGCAGCAAGGCCAAGAAGGATTCCGCCTACGAGGCCTGCAATGGCCGCCAGGTGATGTTCTGTCAGCATATCAAACATGAGACGCCCCTCCCGGCAGGTTTCCTATCTTTCGAGTCATGCAGAAAGGAGGTGTGCGATGCAAGCGGCATCGCGCTGTCGCCGCCTGCTGTCGATGGGCAGGTGGTCAGCTATGGGAGCTCGGGAACGCAACGGGGCGGACAGATGTTGAAGGATCTACAGGTCGCTCAGGCCGTGCGTATCTTGCTGGCTCCAGACCGGGACAAGACGGGTAGGGCAGGGAAAAAATCTAGGTCGTGCTCAGTTGCAGAAGAGGTCGTAGACCACTTCGAGGATGCGGCGCGGACGGTCGTCTGCCAGCCGGTAGTAGATGGCCTTGCCGTCGCGGCGCGGCACTACCAGACCCTCAAGGCGCAGGCGGGACAGTTGCTGCGATACCGCTGCCTGACGCGCCGAAAGCAGCTCTTCCAGCTCGGTGACGGATTTCTCGCCGGTGACCAGATGGCACAGGATCATGAGACGACCTTCGTGGCTGATCGCCTTGAGGAAATTGGACGCCGTGGTGGCGTTGTCCATCATCTTCTCAAGATCGTCATCTGCCATGTCTACCGAAAATTGCGGCAACCCCATCGCTCATTCTCCTTTGTGGCGGGCCGAATGGCCCCGCACATCTATACTTGTCCCAATCAGCCAGACGTGTCGGTCTCCAAACCGGTCAGCTGTCGCCCACTTCTCCATCCGGCGCAAAGTCTGCATGATCGCGCAGCAGCGCCTCCAGCAGGGGCCAGAAAAAATCGGCCCCCGGATATCCTTCGAGCCGGGCCTTCTCATGACCGTCCTCCACAATCAAGAAGGTCGGGGTAAAAAGAACGCGACGAGTTGTTTCCAAGTCATCCGGCATATTGCGCAGATCCACCCGGCGCAGCGGCGCAAAGGCGCCTTCGGCCGTTTTGGGATAGATCGGTGCGATTTCTTCGTTCCAGCGCGCGCACCATTCGCAGCCATGCTGTTCGACCATCACCAGTTCCACTGCCCGGGCAGGTAGGCTGAGCGTGCACAGCACAAAAAAACCGGCCAGCAACCGGCGCAGCAGCAGCAAGGGCCGCAGAGGAACTGTGGACGCAAAAACCATGATGAAGCCGTTCGAAGCCGTTGACGAAGGTGCAGTGAGTAGGTTCTTTATGTAACACAACTTAATTTGAATATGTGAATGAGACAAGGCGCGCCGTCCCCGAATATCGGCTAATGCGCCCAAAAAAGGAGCTGAGATGCTCGAAATATCGTACTTTGGGGCCCTGTTTGCCGGTTTGTTGAGCTTTTTCACGCCCTGCATCCTGCCGATGGTGCCTTTTTATCTGTCCTACATGGGCGGGCTTTCGATGGCTGAACTGCGCGGCGACGGGCGCATTGCGCCGGGGGCGCAGCGCCGACTGGTGATCTCTGCGCTGTGTTTCGCAGCCGGTGTCACCACGGTGTTCATGCTGATGGGCATGGGAGCTACCGCGCTGGGGCAGTTGTTCGGGCGCTACATGGATATTCTGGCCTATGGCGCCGCCGGGGTGCTGGTCCTGTTCGGCCTGCATTTCCTGGGCGTGATGCGCATTCCGCTCCTATACCGCGAGGCACGCATGGAAAGCTCGGCCGAGCCTTCCACGCTGATCGGGGCCTATCTGATGGGGCTGGCCTTTGGCTTTGGCTGGACTCCCTGCGTGGGACCGGCGCTGGCGTCGATCCTGATGATCGCCTCCGGCATGGGGGACATCTGGCGCGGTGGCCTGCTCTTGCTGGTCTACGGTGTTGGAATGACAGCGCCTTTCGTCGTTGCCGCCCTGTTCGCAAAGCCGTTCCTAGCCTGGGTGGCGCGGCACCGGACCGCTTTTGCTTGGGTGGAAAAGGCGATGGGGGTTATGCTGATCCTGTTCGCTGTGCTGATTGTCACCGGAGGTGTCAGCTACATTGCCGATGCAATGATCCGCTGGATGCCCGGACTGTCCACAATTGGCTGACTGTCACCATAAATGGGAGAGACAAGGCAATGAATAGATTACTCAAAATGATTTCCGCACCGCTTGCCGCGCTGGCGCTTCCGGTGCTTCTGGCCGGGCCGGTGGCAGCGGTCGAGGTGGGCGACGACGGCCTTCATAAAACCGCATGGATGCGTGACACCTTCAAGGACCTTCAGGAAGACCTTGCCGAGGCGAATGCAGAGGGCAAGCGGCTGGTTCTTTTCTTTGAGCAGCGGGGCTGCATTTACTGCGCCAAGATGCACGAGGAGGTGTTCCCGCGTCCGGAAGTCAGCAACTACATCGAAGAGAATTATTTCGTCGTTCAGCTGAACCTGCACGGCTCCACCGAGGTGACGGATTTCGACGGCGAAACCCTGCAGGAGCGGGAGATGGCGCGGAAGTGGAACGTGCTGTTCACGCCGACGATTCTTTTCCTGCCGGAAGAGGTGCCCGAGGATCAGACCGCGGTGCAGGCGGCCGTTTCCATCATGCCGGGGGCCTTTGGGGCGGGGACCACGCTCGATATGTTCACTTGGGTCAACGAGAAGCGGTACGAGCTTGATAATGGGGAGGATTTCCAAAGGTATCACGCGCGCCGCATTCAGGAGCGCAACAATGGATCAACAGACTGATCCTTTACGCAAGAGAATTAAAATTCACATTAATGAATTTGTTGTTGCGTCCCAGGCCTTCGGTGGCCTACGGTATGCAATAGCTAAGCAGGCCACTTCGCGGTGGCAGCCAACGGGAGGAACCATGAAGAGACTATCTCTGACACTGGCCATGTGTCTGGCCGGGACCATGTCGCAGGCGGGCGAAGTCGCGCCGAAAGACGTGAAATTCACCGAAGATGGCGCAATTGCCGAATCGTTGACAGGTGTTGCTGGCGACGCGGCCAACGGTGCGATCATCGCCGGGACCAAGTCCAAGGGGAACTGCGTGGCCTGTCATCAGGTGACTGCACTGGCTGACGTGCCCTTCCACGGCGAAATCGGCCCCATGCTGGACGGCGCGGGGGAGCGCTGGAGCGAAGCTGAGCTGCGTGGCCTCGTGGCGAATGCAAAAATGACCTTCGAGGGCACCATGATGCCTGCGTTCTACAAGGTCGACGGGTTTATCCGTCCGGGCGATGCCTACACCGGTAAGGCGGGCGCAGAGCCGCTGCCGCCGATCCTGACCGCCCAGGAGATTGAAGATGTCGTCGCTTTCCTCGCGACGCTGAAAGAAGAGTGAGACAGCAGCTTCCAGCTGCTTGTCCGAGCGAAGTCAAAGGAGACAAATGATGGAGTTCTCACGTCGCGAAACCCTGGCGATGGGCCTGGGCGCCGCCGTGCTGACGGTTCTGCCCTACCGCCTGAGCGCATCGGCAGACGATAAGATCGCCGAGTTCACCGGCGGTGCCGATATGGCCGACAGCGGTATTGAACTGACTGCGCCGGAGATTGCCGAAAATGGCAACACCGTGCCGATTTCGGTCAACGCCCCCGGCGCGACCGCGATCATGGTTCTGGCCACCGGCAACCCGACCCCCGGCGTTGCAACCTTCAACTTCGGCCCCGGTGCCGCCAGCCAGTCCGCATCCACCCGGATCCGCCTTGCTGGTACCCAGGACGTCGTGGCCATTGCCAAAATGGCAGACGGCAGCTTTGCCAAGGCAAGCGCCGCTGTGAAAGTGACCATCGGAGGCTGCGGCGGCTGATCGCCCCGCATCCCTTTCCGAATTCAAGGAGTTAAGACATGGCATCCGGTGTAAAACCCCGCGTCAAGGTCCCGAAGAAAGCCGCTGCTGGCGAAGCCGTCACCATCAAGACGCTGATCAGCCACAAGATGGAAAGCGGCCAGCGTAAGGACAAGGAAGGCAACGTCATTCCGCGTTCGATCATCAACCGTTTCACTTGCGAGTTTAACGGCGCCATGGTGATCGACGTCACGATGGAACCGGCGATTTCCACCAACCCTTACATTGAATTTGAAGCCACCGTGCCTGAAGCAGGCGACTTCAAATTCACATGGTATGACGATGATGGATCCGTCTACGACACGGCGAAGTCGATCAAGATCGCCTGATCCTTTCCGGATCTCAAAGGCAAGCGTCTCGTCCGCCACTCCGGCGGGCGAGGCGGATACCCAAGGGAGGATATGGAATGAAATATAAGGCACTCACTGCCATTGCCGCCGTGCTGGCCCTGCCGATGGCCGCCTTCGCCGGCGCAGACGACGACACGCTCGTGGTGAACGAAGAGATCGAAATGGTCACCAAGACTGCGGCCCCGGCTGCAGTCGCTGACGCATTGGACGAAGTCATGTCTGGCTGGCACTTCCGCTCGGACGAGACCCAAGCCCTGCAGATGGACGATTTTGAAAACCCCGCGATGGTCTTTGTTGATCAGGCGATGGACAGCTGGGAAACCGTCGAAGGATCCGAAGGCAAGTCCTGCGCGTCCTGCCACGACGATGTTGCCGACAGCATGAAAGGCGTGCGCGCAGTCTATCCCAAGTGGAACGAAGAAGCTGGCGAAGTCCGCACCCTGGCCATGCAGATCAACGACTGCCGCGAAAACCAGATGGGCGCCGACAAGTGGAAATACACTGGCGGTGACATGGCGTCGATGGAGGCTCTGATCTCTGTCCAGTCGCGTGGCATGCCCGTCAACGTTGCCACCGATGGTCCGGTTCAGGCGATGTGGGAAAAAGGTAAGGAAATGTATTACACGCGTACCGGCCAGCTCGAGCTGTCCTGCGCGAACTGCCATGAAGACAACTATGGCAACATGATCCGCGCCGACCACCTGAGCCAAGGCCAGATCAATGGCTTCCCGGCCTACCGCCTGAAAAACGCCAAGCTGAACACCGTTCATGCACGTTTCAAAGGCTGCGTACGTGATACCCGCGCCGAAACCTACAAGCCCGGTTCGCAGGATTTCGTCGCACTTGAGCTTTATGTCGCTTCGCGCGGCAACGGCCTGTCGGTCGAAGGACCGTCTGTCCGTAACTAAACCCGGAACGACCCCGTGCCAGTTCATGGTGCGGGGTCTTTCGTTCTTTCAATATTCACACATGCGAATATGTCGTATGTTTACACAGGATATCAGAGTACCATGATCTCGCGCCGTGATTTTCTGCAGGTTTCGATGGCCGCCTCTGCCCTGGTCGGGGCATCTGGTTTTGGCAATTGGGGGCGTCTTGCGGCGCAGCAAAGCCTGACTCAGGATCAATTGCTGGAGTTTGATACCTTCGGCAATATCAGCATCATCCATGTCACCGACATTCATGCGCAGCTGAAACCGATCTATTTCCGTGAACCCTCGATCAACCTCGGGGTGGGCGCGAACAAGGGTCAGGTGCCGCATATCACCGGTGCCGACTTCCGCAAGGCCTATGGCATCGCGGATGGCAGTCCTTCCGCTTACGCGCTCACCTATGACGATTTTTCCTCCCTCGCCAAAGGATACGGGCGCGTAGGCGGTCTGGACCGCATGTCGACAGTGATCAATGCCATCCGGGCCGACCGCCCCGATGCGTTGCTGCTGGACGGCGGCGACACCTGGCACGGCTCCATGACCTGTCACAAGACCGAAGGTCAGGACATGGTCAATGTCATGAACGCGCTGAAACCGGATGCGATGACCTTCCACTGGGAGTTCACGCTGGGCTCTGACCGTGTGAATGAGATCGTCGAAGGTCTGCCCTTTGCGGCGCTGGGGCAGAATATCTTTGACTCGGAATGGGACGAACCGGCCGAGCTGTTCAAGCCGTACAAGTTCTTCGAACGCGGCGGCGCCAAGGTTGCCGTCATCGGTCAGGCCTTCCCCTATATGCCGATCGCCAACCCCGGCTGGATGTTCCCGGAATACTCCTTCGGGATCCGTGACGAGCATATGCAGGAGATGGTGGACGAGGTCCGCGCAGCGGGCGCTGACGTGGTGGTCTGCCTGTCGCACAACGGTTTCGACGTGGACAAGAAGATGGCCAGCGTTGTCACCGGCATCGACGTGATCCTGTCGGGCCACACCCACGATGCGCTGCCCGAACCGGTGCTGGTGGGCACGACCCACATCATCGCCTCCGGTTCCAACGGCAAATTCGTCTCCCGCGTGGATCTGGACGTGCGCGATGGTCAGATGATGGGGCTGAAGCACAAGCTGATCCCGATCTTCTCGGATGTCATCGCGCCCGATCCTGTGATCTCCAAGCTGATCGACGAACAGCGCGCGCCGTTCAAGGCCGAACTGGAAGAGGTGATCGGCCAGACCGACTCGCTGCTCTATCGCCGCGGCAACTTCAACGGCACCTGGGACGATCTGATCTGCGATGCGCTGCTGAGCGAGCGGGAAGCTGATATCGCCATGTCGCCCGGCGTGCGCTGGGGCCCGTCGCTGGTACCTGGTGACGACATCACCCGCGAAGACATCTGGAACGTCACTTCTATGAGCTATGGCGCAGCCTATCGCAGCGAGATGACCGGTGAATTCATCAAGGTGATCCTGGAAGACGTGGCTGACAACATCTTCAACCCGGACCCCTATTACCAGCAGGGCGGCGACATGGTGCGCATCGGTGGCATGGGCTACCGCATCGACATCACCAAACCGCAGGGCGAACGGATCACCGAGATGACGCTGCTGAAGAACGGTGAGGCGATCGATCCGGCGAAGACCTACATGGTCGCAGGCTGGGCCAGCGTCAACGAAGGCACCGAAGGTCCGCAGATCTGGGACGTTGTCGAAAACCACATCAAGAAAATGGGCACCGTCACGGTCAACCCGAACAACTCGGTCAAGGTGGTCGGCGCTTAATCAGCGCCGCCGCCTGACGGGCAAATTTTGCGCCGATGAGGCCCTGCCAGGGCACTCATCTAAATATGGAGGCATGAACAAGATGAGCGATAATTCAAAGGGTTTCACCCCGTCGCGCCGTCAGTTTCTGGCGGGTGCGGCTGCGGCCGGGGCCGGATCTGCGGTTGCTGGTGCGGCCCAGGCGGCCGGGCCTGACCCGCTGATCACGGAAGTCCAGGAATGGGCCAGCGGCTTGGGTGATGGCGTCGACGCCACCCCCTATGGTCTTCCGATCAGCTATGAATCGGATGTGATCCGCCGCAACGTGGAATGGCTGACCGCCGATACGATTTCGTCGATCAACTTTACCCCGATCCACGCGCTGGATGGCACCATCACGCCGCAGGGTTGTGCGTTCGAACGTCACCACTCGGGCGCGATCGAGCTGAAGAAAGAAGACTACCGCCTGATGATCAACGGTCTGGTCGACACGCCGCTGGTCTTCTCCTACGCAGATCTGGAGCGTTTCCCGCGTGAAAACCGCGTCTACTTCTGCGAATGCGCGGCGAACTCGGGCATGGAATGGGCGGGTGCCCAGCTGAACGGTGCCCAGTTCACCCACGGCATGATCCACAACATGGAATATTCCGGCGTCAGCCTACGCACGCTGCTGGAAGAGGCCGGTCTGGATGCTGCAGGCGATCTGAAGGACAAATGGGTCTATGTGGAAGGCGCCGATGCCTCCTCCAACGGCCGTTCGATCCCAATGGACAAGGCGCTGGACGACGTTCTGGTGGCTTTCAAGGCCAACGGCGAAGCCCTGCGCAAAGAGCACGGCTATCCGGTGCGTCTGGTCGTTCCCGGCTGGGAAGGCAACATGTGGGTCAAGTGGCTGCGTCGCATCGAAGTCACCAACGGCCCGGTTGAATCCCGCGAGGAAACCTCGAAGTACACCGACACGCTGGCCGACGGCACCAGCCGCAAATGGACCTGGGAAATGGATGCGAAATCCGTTGTCACCAGCCCCAGCCCGCAGTCGCCGATCACCCACGGCAAGGGGCCGCTGGTCATCACCGGTCTGGCCTGGTCCGGTCGCGGCCACATCACCGGCGTTGACGTCTCCATTGATGGCGGCAAAACCTGGAATGAGGCCCGCCTTGCGGCGCCCGGAACCGATAAGGCGCTGACGCGCTTCTACCTCGATATTGACTGGGACGGTCAGGAAATGTTCCTGCAAAGCCGCGCCCGCGACAGCTCGGGCTATGTGCAGCCGACCAAGACCCAGCTGCGCGACGTGCGTGGTCTGAACTCGATCTATCACAACAATTCCATCCAGACCTGGTGGGTGAAGGCAAACGGAGAGGCGGAAAATGTCGAAGTTTCCTAATCTGATCGCAGCAACAGCAGTGGCCACCGCCTTGGCGGTGCCTGCCTATGCAGAGAAATTCGGACTGGGCCGTCCGGCGCTGCCCGAAGAGATCGCCGCATGGAATCAGGACGTCAGCCCCGATGGGACCGGCCTGCCCGAAGGTTCCGGTGATGTCTTCACCGGCGAAGAGGTCTTTGCCGAGAAATGCGCGGTTTGCCACGGCGATTTCGCCGAGGGTGTCGACAACTGGCCGAAACTGGCTGGTGGCGCAGACACACTGGACCACGAGGACCCGCTGAAGACCGTGGGTTCTTACTGGCCGCATCTGTCGACTACCTGGGACTACGTGAACCGCTCGATGCCCTTTGGTGCGGCGCAGACGCTGGAACCGGATGAGGTCTATGCCATCGTGGCCTATATCCTGTACTCCAACGATCTGGTGGATGACGAGTTCACCCTGTCGAACGAGAACTTCCTGGATGTGGAAATGCCCAACGCGGATGGCTTCATCGTCGATGACCGCCTGACCTCCGAAGCGCATTTCTGGACCGACACGCCTTGCATGGAAAACTGCAAGGACAGCGTGGAAATCACCATGCGTGCGGCGGTTCTGGACGTGACCCCAGACGAAACCGGCGAAGTCCCTCCGGCGGAAACCGGTGAAGCCGTGGTTGAAGAGGCCAAGGCGGAAGAGCCTGCCGCCGCTGAGCCGGTGGAAGAGGTTGCCGCGCTGGACCCTGAACTGGTTGCAGATGGCGAAAAGGTCTTCAAAAAGTGTAAGTCTTGCCACCAGGTGGGTGACAAAGCCAAGAACAAGACCGGTCCGGTTCTGAACGGAATCGTTGGTCACGCTGCTGGTGCTGTGGAAGGCTTCCGTTATTCCAAGGCCATGAAGTCGGCCAATGAAGACGGTCTGGTCTGGACCGAAGACGAGCTTTCTGCCTTCCTGGCAAAGCCGAAGAAATACATGAAAAAGACCAAAATGTCCTTTGCTGGGCTGAAGAAAGACGACGACATCGAAGCGGTCATCGCCTATCTGAAGTCCTTCGGCGGCTGATGGTCTGACGGCCATATGGTTCTGGCATTGCCGCTCTTCATGGGGCGGCGGGGCCGGGCAGTCCACCTGGCAATACATCTCTGAAAACAGGCGCGGATCGTTTCCGCGCCTGTTTATTATTGTCGATCAGGATTGATTGTTGGCTGGGTCGCTGTGGTTCGCGCATCCGCGAACAAAGGCATAGGAATTTGCTATGATTGCTATCAGTAAAAATAACTTATTTTTATCACACGGATTTGTTAGAACGTTTCTAGGTTAAGGGAGGGAAGCCTTTAGGGCTGCGGATCCGATTTGCGTTTCTGCACTCCACGCAAAGGCTCTTCTCCTGACAGACACTTGTCCTTCTGGAATGGCCCATTCCGGGGCAGGTGTCGCGCCACGACGACAGAAACGTAGCAATAATCGGAGGAAAAAATGGACGGCAATGATATTCCCAGCGGCAAATGCCCGGTGATGCACGGCGGCACAACCACCTTTGGCGCGCGCGTCAACAGCGATTGGTGGCCGAACCAGCTGAACCTGCGGATCCTGCATCAGAACAGCGCAAAGTCCGACCCGATGGGGCAGGCCTTTGATTACGCAGAAGAATTCAAGAAACTCGACCTGAAGGCGCTGAAGAAAGACCTTTATGCGCTGATGACCGACAGCCAGGACTGGTGGCCGGCGGATTACGGTCACTATGGCGGTCTGTTCATCCGCATGGCCTGGCACAGCGCAGGCACCTACCGCACCGGCGATGGCCGCGGGGGCGGCGGCACGGGGCAGCAGCGTTTTGCGCCGCTGAACAGCTGGCCGGATAACGGCAACCTCGACAAGGCGCGTCGCCTGCTGTGGCCGATCAAGCAGAAGTACGGCAACAAGATCTCCTGGGCCGACCTGATGATCCTTGCGGGCAACTGCGCGCTTGAGGACATGGGCTTCAAGACCTTCGGTTTTGCCGGTGGCCGCGCTGACGTGTGGGAGCCGGAAGAGGACATCTACTGGGGCGCCGAAGACGAATGGCTGGCGACCTCTGATACGGAAAACAGCCGTTATTCTGGCGATCGTGAGCTGGAAAACCCGCTGGCCGCCGTGCAGATGGGCCTGATCTACGTGAACCCGGAAGGTCCTGACGGTAACCCGGACCCCATCGCCTCGGGCCGCGACATCCGCGAAACCTTTGCCCGCATGGCGATGAACGACGAGGAAACCGTGGCGCTGACCGCTGGTGGCCACACCTTCGGCAAGATGCACGGCGCGGGCGATGCCGCTCATGTGGGCGCCGAACCCGAAGCCGCGCCGATGGAGGCGATGGGTTTTGGCTGGCTCAGCAGCTACAAATCCGGCAAGGGCCGTGACACCATCACCTCGGGTCTGGAAGGCGCCTGGACGTCGAACCCGATCAAATGGGACAACGGTTATTTTGACGTGCTGTTCAAATACGAATGGGAAAAGGTCAAAAGCCCGGCCGGTGCCTGGGTCTGGACTCCCAAGGACATCCAGGAAGAGGATATGGCGCCGGATCCGGAGGATCCGTCCAAGAAGGTTCCGATCTTCATGTCCACTGCCGACATGGCAATGCGCATGGACCCGGCCTATGAGAAGATCTCGCGTCGTTTCCACGAGAACCCGGAAGAGTTCGCAGATGCCTTTGCCCGCGCTTGGTTCAAGCTGACCCACCGCGACATGGGGCCGAAATCGCGCTACCTGGGCGATGAGGTTCCCGCCGAAGATCTGATCTGGCAGGATCCGATCCCTGCCGTGACCCATCCGGTCATTGGTGAGGCGGAAATCGCCGAACTGAAAGAGAAGATCGCGGCTTCGGATCTGACCATCCCTGAGCTGGTTTCGACCGCCTGGGCCTCGGCCTCGACCTTCCGTGGGTCGGACAAGCGGGGCGGTGCCAACGGTGCCCGTATCCGTCTTGCGCCGCAAAAGGACTGGGAAGCCAACCAACCCGAACAGCTGGCCCGTGTTCTGGGCGTGCTGGAAGGAATCCAGGGCGCCTTCAACGCAGGCCGCAGCGATGGCAAACAGGTGTCGCTGGCAGATCTGATCGTGCTGGGTGGTTCGGTCGGTATCGAGCAGGCTGCAAAGAAGGCTGGGCAGGACATCACCGTGCCTTTCACACCGGGACGTGCAGACGCAACGGCTGAGCAGACCGATGTGGAATCCTTCGAGGTGCTGGAACCGGTGGCTGATGGTTTCCGCAACTACCAGAAGACGCAGTTCACTGTTGCGCCGGAAGAGATGATGCTGGACCGGGCGCAACTGCTGACGCTGACAGCACCGGAAATGACAGCGCTTGTCGGTGGCCTGCGGGTTCTGAACACCAACGTCGGGCAGACTGCCCATGGTGTTTTCACGGATAAGCCTGAAACCCTGTCCAACGACTTTTTCGTCAATCTTCTGGATATGTCGACCGAGTGGAAACCCACCTCGGACGAGGCACAGGAGTTCGAAGGCCGCGACCGCGCCAGCGGAGAGGTCAAATGGACAGCCACCCGTTGTGATCTGGTCTTTGGCTCCAACTCGCAACTGCGCGCCCTGGCCGAGGTCTATGCCCAGGCGGACAATGGCGGGAAATTCGTCAATGACTTTGTGGCGGCCTGGACCAAGGTGATGAACGCAGATCGCTTCGATCTGTCCTGAATACGGCCTGTCTGATCTGTCCGAAAAACAACCAACGCCCCGGCATTTGCCGGGGCGCTCTTACTTGGGCGCCGGGCATCAGCCCGTTGAGTGTCAGGACCAGCCTTTACGGAAGAAATGCGGGCTGGCACCGAATTTGCGTTTGAACTGGCGGGAAAAATGCGTGGTGCTGTTGAAGCCCGAAGCCAGCGCGATCTCGGTCACCGACATCGAGGTTTCATTCATCAGGGCAAAGGCATGGCTGAGCCGCATATCGCAATAGACGTGCATCGGGCTCTGGTTCAGGTAGCGGGCAAAAAGCCGCTCCAGCTGGCGACGGGAGATATCCAATCGGGCGCAAAGATCGCCGATCTGAAGCGGTTCTTCGATCGCTTCTTGCATCAGCTGCAAGGCGTTCAGCAGACGTTGGTTGCGGCTGCCGATGGCCACCGCGAAATTCGACTTCTGCGGCGCGGCCTGTCCGCCGGACCGGGCATGCAGACACATGTCGGCCACGATAATGGCCAGCTGTTTGCCATGCCGCGCTTCAATGAGGCTCAGCATCAGGTCGGTCGCGGCATTGCCGCCGCCGCAGGTCATCAGGGGGCCCGAAACCTCGAATGTATTGGCGGATGGGGTCAAGCGCGGAAATCGTTCGATGAACCCCGGCTGGTTCTCCCAGTGCAGGGTGAATTTCTGATCCTTGATCAGCCCGGCCTGCGCCAGTGCAAAGGCGCCCGTGCAGATGCCACCGATGGAGCGGCCAAAGCGGCTTTCGCGGCGCAGCCAGTTGAGCGTGGCCTCGCCAGCGGTGCTTTGGGGTTCGACCCCGGCACAGACAAAGCCAAGACTGTCGGCGGGCAGGGGGCGCAGGGGCATGTCCGGCGTGATCATCATCCCGTTTGAACACCGGATCGGTTCGCCATCCTCGGTCATCACGAACCAGCGATAAAGCCGCGTGTTGGTGACCTGATTGGCGATCCGCAGAGGTTCGATTGCGGCTGCGACGGGCAGCATCGTCGCCTTTTTCAGCAGCAGGAAATAGAAATCCTGCGGTTCCCCTTCAAATGGCACGTCCAGCTTTGCCGCCGCACCTTTTTGAACGAAGCTGTCATCTGTCATGGCATGGATCCGCCGCCGGGAGTGTCTCTGTGTCTTAAGCCAGAGTTTTGCAGGCAGGCCGGGGAATTGCGACCGGGGATTCGCGAATAGCGACCTGCTGGCCCGGGGTGCGGAACCGGTCGCAGGAGGAGCGGCAGGACGGGCGCAGGCAGTTTAAATTCGCATACCGCCCCTTGCAGGCCTTTTGGGCGAGCACTAAGACTCAGGTAACAGTTGGTCCGATATGATGGCGGACATAATTCAAAGCAGGCAGGTCCTAATGATTGATCCGACAGAAACATACATGAACACTCTGGTGCCCATGGTGGTTGAACAGACCAGCCGGGGTGAGCGCGCTTACGATATCTTCTCGCGCCTGCTGAAAGAGCGTATCATCTTCCTCAACGGTCCGGTTCACGATGGGATGAGCTCGCTGGTCGTGGCGCAGCTGCTGCACCTTGAGGCGGAAAACCCCTCCAAGGAAATCTCGATGTATATCAACAGCCCCGGCGGTGTTGTCACCTCGGGCCTGTCGATCTACGACACCATGCAGTACATCAAACCCAAGGTCTCGACCCTGGTGATTGGTCAGGCGGCCTCGATGGGCTCGCTTCTGCTGACCGCGGGTGAGCCCGGCATGCGCTTTTCGCTGCCCAACAGCCGCGTGATGGTACACCAGCCGTCCGGCGGGTATCAGGGGCAGGCGACCGATATCATGATCCACGCCGAGGAAACGCTGAAGCTGAAGCGCCGCCTCAATGAAATTTACGTGAAGCACACCGGCCAGGAATACGAGAAGGTCGAAAGCGCGCTGGAGCGTGACAATTTCATGTCGCCCGAAGAAGCCAAGGCCTTTGGCCTGATTGACGAAATCGTCGAAAGCCGCAGCAAAGGCGACGACGAAACCAGCTAAGCCCGGTAGATCAACTGGGTGTGTGCCCCTATCCCTTTGGGGCACACTTTGACATTGTGACCGCTTGAGCAGTGTCTTAAGCTGTCAAAAAGGCGAAGGGGGCTGACGGCTCTTTTTCGGCCCGAGCGGACTGAAAGGTAGATCATGGCAACGAACTCAAGCGGCGACAGCAAGAACACGCTTTACTGTTCCTTCTGCGGCAAAAGCCAGCATGAGGTGCGCAAGCTGATTGCAGGACCGACCGTGTTCATCTGCGACGAATGCGTCGAACTGTGCATGGACATCATCCGCGAAGAAACCAAGGCGTCGGGGCTGAAGGCCACCGATGGCGTGCCCACGCCCAAGGACATCTGCGAGGTTCTTGACGATTATGTGATCGGTCAGGCCACGGCAAAGCGGGTTCTTTCGGTGGCGGTGCACAACCACTACAAGCGTTTGAACCACGCGCAGAAAACCGCCAGCGATATTGAGCTGGCGAAATCCAACATCCTGCTGATCGGCCCCACCGGCTGCGGCAAGACGCTGCTGGCGCAGACGCTGGCGCGCATTCTGGATGTGCCCTTTACCATGGCTGACGCCACCACGCTGACCGAAGCCGGTTACGTGGGCGAGGATGTGGAGAACATCATCCTCAAGCTGTTGCAGGCGTCGGAATACAACGTCGAGCGCGCGCAGCGCGGCATCGTCTATATCGACGAGGTCGACAAGATCACCCGCAAGTCGGAAAACCCCTCGATCACCCGCGACGTGTCGGGCGAGGGCGTGCAGCAGGCGCTGCTGAAACTGATGGAAGGTACCGTGGCCTCCGTTCCGCCGCAGGGCGGGCGCAAGCATCCGCAGCAGGAATTCCTGCAAGTGGACACCACCAACATCCTGTTCATCTGCGGCGGTGCCTTTGCCGGTCTCGACCGGATCATCGCGCAGCGCGGCAAGGGTTCTGCCATGGGCTTTGGCGCCGATGTGCGTGACAACGATGACCGCGGTGTGGGCGAGATCTTCCAGGATCTGGAACCCGAAGATCTGCTGAAATTCGGCCTGATCCCGGAATTTGTTGGCCGTCTGCCGGTTCTGGCAACGCTGGAAGATCTGGATGAGGACGCGCTTGTTACCATCCTGACCAAGCCGAAGAACGCGCTGATCAAACAGTACCAGCGCCTGTTCGAGCTGGAAGACACCGAGCTGGACTTCACCGACGAGGCGCTGATGGCAATTGCCAAGAAAGCCATCGAACGCAAAACCGGTGCCCGGGGCCTGCGCTCGATCCTCGAAGATATCCTGCTCGACACCATGTTCGAATTGCCGGGCATGGAGAACGTCACCAAGGTGGTCGTGAACGAGGAAGCGGTGACATCGGATGCGCAGCCTCTGATGATCTATGCCGACGAAAAGGAATCCGCATCGGCCGGTTAATCCGCTGATGTGGATCGCATTTGCGCTGCTGCGCGGAGGGGCGAACGTCATTTTGACGTTCGCCTTTTTCTATGGGGTTTGGGCTTCAATACAGAGAGGGGCATTTCATGACGATCAAACGCATTTCATCCGGCGGTGAATTTGAGAAAAAGGTCGGCTATTGCCGGGCCGTTGTGGCGGGTGGTTTCGTGCATGTCGCAGGCACCGTGGGGCAGGGGGAGGATGTTGTCTCCCAGTGCCGCTCGGCGCTGGATATCATTGCAAAGGCACTGGCGGAGGCTGGCGCTTCCTTTGCCGATGTGGTGCGGGTGAACTATTACCTGCCGGACCGGGCTGAATTCGACGCCTGCTGGCCGATGCTGGCCGAAACCTTTGGGGATAATCCCCCCGCTGCAACCATGATCGAATGCGGGCTGATCGATCCGAAGTATCGGATTGAAATCGAAGTTACGGCCCTTCTGCCCCAGTAAGCCTGGGATCGTGCCAATTCCTGTCATGCTGTTAGCCACAGGGTGGCAACCCACTGGACCTCGCGCCGAAAGTACGCCATATCAGGGGCAACATTTTCGGAGGCACCCATGGGAATCCTGAACTCTCTTCTGCGCGCTGTGACCTGGTGGAACGGCTCCACGCTTAACACCGCTATCTACACCCGCCGCAAAGGCATCAAAGTGGGTGAGGATGACGCGGGCAATGTGTTCTACCGCAATGCCGATGACAGCCGCCGCTGGGTCATGTTCAACGGTGAGGCCGAAGCTTCGCGCGTCAGCCCCGACTGGCATGGCTGGCTGCACCGGACCTTTGACGAGGTGCCGAGCGACAAGCCGCTGGCGCATAAGACCTGGGAAAAACCGCATCAGGAAAACCTGACCGGCACCGCGCTGGCCTATGCTCCGGCCGGATCGATCCGCCGGGGCGGTGAGCCTGAGCGGCGCAGCGACTACGAGGCCTGGGTTCCCGAGTAACCCCTGACATCTTTGCGGTGTCAGCTGACCATAAATAACGATTTAGGCAGGCGATATGTCCCATAATACCACAGAGGTTCTGGCCGGTGGCGTTGTCGTTGCGGCGGCGCTTGCCTTTGCAGTCTACGCTGGACAGGCTGCGGGCCTGTCGCGCGGCGGGGCGGGCTATCCGCTCAGCGCCTCTTTCCGCTCTCTCGAAGGGGTCACCGTCGGCACCGATGTGCGGCTGGCCGGGGTCAAGATCGGCACCGTCACCGGGGTCGAGCTGAACCCGCAGACCTTCCGCGCCGATACCAGTTTTACCGTGGACAATGGCATCGTGATTCCCGACGACAGCTCTGCAGTGATCTCCTCCGAAGGGTTGCTGGGCGGTAACTTCGTCGAGATCATGCCCGGTGGTTCGCCGCTGAACCTGGAGGCCGGGGAAGAGATCCTCGACACTCAAGGCGCCGTCAGCCTGATTTCACTTCTGGTGAAATTCGTTTCCGGAAGTGGTGGAGAAGACCAGTGACGCACCTCGCGGCCCGTCTGCAGACCGTCAGATCGGCGCTGCTTTGGGGCTGCGCGGTTTGTGCCGGGTTCGGCCTGACCGCGATGGATGCCGCGGCGCAGGCGGTGATTACGCAGGAGCTGTCAGAACAGGACCAGGCGGTGCAAGAACAGGCCGCCTCGGGCTCTGCTGCCGTTTTGCGCGGCCTTGATAAGGTCAACGGGCGCACGGTGGATGCCGAGATCCCCGTCGGTGGCAGCGCAGAAATCCTGGGCCTGATCGTGACTTTGGGCGAATGCCGTTATCCTGCTGACAACCCGACCGGCGATGCCTATGCCTTCCTCACCGTGCGCAGCCCGGCCAATGGCGAAGTCTTCTTTGAAGGCTGGATGATCGCCTCAAGCCCGGCGCTGAACGCGCTGGATCACAATCGCTATGACGTCTGGGTCATCCGTTGCAAAAGCGAGTGAGGCGTCGGTGTCTGCGGGCGGGTGAAATCGCCACTCCCTTCCATGGCGTCGCGTAATTGCCGCCGATAGGCCGCACGGCTGATCTCGATCGCGCCGAGTGAGGCCAGATGATCGGTCAGGAACTGAGTGTCGCACAGAACAAATCCGCCCTGCCGCAGCCGGTCCACCAGGTACGCCAGCGCCACCTTTGAGGCATCGCGTTGGCGCGAGAACATGCTTTCGCCAAAGAATGCCGCGCCGAGCGAGACCCCATAGACGCCTCCAACCAGTTCATCGCCATGCCGTACCTCAAGCGAATGCGCATGGCCGATCCGGTGCAGGTCCATATAACGGTCGAAAATCTCGCCATTGATCCAGGTATCCGGGCGGTCGGCGCAGCCCGCGACCACACCAGCGAAATCGCGGTTGATGGTGATCGAAAAGCCGCCGTTGCGGATGCGTTTGGCCAGCGAGCGGGAGATGTGAAACCCATCCAGAGGCAGGATACCGCGCCTTTTCGGATCAACCCAGAAGATCTCCGGATCGTCGCGGTGTTCTGACATGGGGAAGACGCCAACGGAATAGGCATGCAGCAAGAGTTCGGGCGTAAGGCTCATGCGGGTGCCCCCGGGGGCTTTGGTGGCTTCGGTCGTCTTGGTGGCCTTTTCCTTATTGGGAGGCCCTCAGGCGACAGGGCGGGCATGGACGCGCCCCGTCGCAATCATTTGCAGCCCGGCCCTTAGGCGGGCAGGTTTTCTTCCAGCCAGTGCTCCAGCCAGTGGATGTCATAATCCCCGGCCAGAACGTCACGCTCCTGCAGCAGGGCGTGGAACAGCGGAACGGTGGTGTCGATGCCATCGACGATCAGCTCACCCAGCGCGCGGCTGAGACGCGCCAGCGCCTCGGGCCGGTCGCGGCCGTGCACGATCAGTTTCCCGATCAGGCTGTCGTAATAGGGCGGGATCGAATAGCCGTCATAGAGCGCCGAATCCATCCGTACACCCAGACCGCCCGGCGCGTGGAACGCGGTGATCTTGCCGGGACAGGGGGTAAAGTTCGGCAGTTTCTCAGCGTTGATCCGCACTTCGATGGCATGGCCATTGATCTGCAAATCGTCCTGACCAAAGGACAACGGCTGACCCGAGGCGACACGGATTTGTTCGCGCACCAGATCAACACCGAAAATACCCTCGGTCACCGGATGCTCCACCTGCAGGCGCGTGTTCATCTCGATGAAATAGAACTCGCCGTCCTCATAAAGGAATTCGACCGTACCAGCGCCGGAATAGCCCATCTTGCCGATGGCATCGGCGCAGATCTTGCCGATGCGGGCACGTTCTTCCGGGCTGATCGAGGGGCCGGGGGCCTCTTCGAAAACCTTCTGGTGGCGTCGCTGCAGCGAGCAGTCGCGCTCGGCCAGATGCAGGCCGGTGCCCTTGCCGTCGCCAAAGACCTGAACCTCGATATGACGCGGCTTCTGGAGGTATTTCTCCATATAGACTTCGTCATTGCCAAAGGCTGCCTTGGCTTCGGAGCGGGCGGTGGAAAAGGCCATTTCGAGTTCGGCTTCGTCCTTGGCCACCTTCATGCCGCGTCCACCGCCACCAGCGGTAGCTTTGATGATCACGGGATAGCCCATGTCGGCCGCAGCGGCCTTGGCCGTGGCCAGATCCGGCACACCGCCCTCAGAGCCCGGCACCACGGGGATGCCCAGTTCCTTGGCGGTTTCCTTGGCGGTGATCTTGTCGCCCATGATGCGGATATGCGCCGCCGAGGGGCCGATGAAGGTCAGCCCGTGATCCTCGACGATCTGCACGAAGTTGGCGTTCTCCGACAGGAAGCCATAACCGGGGTGAATCGCCTGGGCGCCGGTGATCTCACAGGCCGAGATGATCGCCGGGATCGACAGATAGCTTTGGTTGCCGGCGGGCGGGCCGATGCAGACCGATTCATCCGCCATGCGCACGTGCATCGCATCGGCATCGGCCGTCGAATGCACTGCGACGGACTGGATGCCCATCTCGCGGCAGGCCCGGATTACGCGCAGGGCGATCTCGCCGCGGTTGGCAATCAGGATCTTGTCAAACATGCTGGATCCTTACTCGACGATGACCAGGGGGGATCCGAACTCCACGGCGGCGCCGTCTTCGACCAGAATGCGCTTCACCGTGCCGGATTTCGGCGCGGGGATGTGGTTCATCGTCTTCATCGCTTCGACGATCAGCAGAGTATCACCCTCTTTGACGCTGTCACCGACCTTGATGAAGGAAGGCGCGCCGGGCTCGGGCTGCAGATAGACGGTGCCGACCATGGGTGAGGTCACCGCGCCGGGGTGGCTGGCGGGGTCTTCTGCGGCTTCCGGTGCCGGAGCTGCAGCGGCTGCTGCCGGGGCCGGTGCGGCGGCAGCGGCCGGTGCCGCTGCGATCGTCTGCACCGGAGCAGGGGCGGCGGCGATTTGCCGTGAAACCCGCACGTTCAGGCTGTCATCTTCACCGTAGTCCCGTTTGACCTGCAGTTCGGTCAGGTCGTTTTCGCGCAGCAGTTCCGCCAGCGCCTTGATGAATGCCACGTCAGCTTCGTGAGATTTTTCTGTCATTTTGTCCTCAGCCGGTTCCGACAGGCCTGCGAAGATGTCGCAGGCTGGAAATTAGAGCGCTTATAGGCCAAGCTTTACCACAAGGAAAGCGCTGCCGGTCATGCGCGGTCTATTAGCGCCAACATGGGGGCGTCGCGCGGGATTCGCAATTGCAGAGGGGCCTGTGATTGGCCAAAGGCAGCTGTCACGGCCTCTTAAAGGCTCATAATGGCATCCCGGTCAGCTTGGCCACCAGTTCGGGTAGTTTGCGGGCGCCGAACTTTTCCAGAAGGTGCGCCCGGTGGGTTTCTATGGTGCGGTAGGAGAGGTTCAGTTTGGCGCCGATTTCCTTGGCCGACAGGCCCTTGCAGGTCAGAATGGCAACCTCGCGTTCTCGCGGGGTCAGGCTGACCACGGGGCGGTCGTCTGAGATATCGGCAAAGGACCAGACACCGGTCTGAAACGGCGCCTCTGGTGAAACGGACCGCCCGCGCACCCGGCACCAGAAGAGTTCTCCTGATCGGCGCCGCATGATGCGTTCGTCGCTGTAGCTGCCGGTGCGGTGCTCTTCTTCCTGCAAAAGCGCGCCAATACGACGGAACTCTTCCTGGGTGGGGTAAAGATCCGCGATCAGCATTTCGTCATAG
Organism: Pseudophaeobacter sp. A-200-2; assembly: GCF_041008815.1. Lineage (NCBI taxonomy): Bacteria > Pseudomonadati > Pseudomonadota > Alphaproteobacteria > Rhodobacterales > Roseobacteraceae > Pseudophaeobacter > Pseudophaeobacter sp. A-200-2. The sequence continues at coordinate 85,464 of NZ_JAXGFU010000008.1, forward strand.
TCGGCTGGCTCCCCGCCAAAGGTCGCGGCGAACTGGAGATTGCAGCGTTTGATCACACGGCGTTCCAGCACGGCAAGGCCGACGGGCGCATGGCTAAAGGCGATATCTGTCATGACCTCTATTAACCGGGTATTTTTGCGGAATTGAAGAGGCCGGGGCCGCATGAAAATGTATTTCTGCCGCTCAACAGGGCGCGCTATGGGAGGATTAGCATGAATATCGGAATGTGGCTGGCCCGTCAGGCTGCGGCGGGCGGGGACCGTCCTGCCTTGTTTCTGGGCCGCGATCAGGTGGCGGACTACGACAGCTTCCACCAAAAAGCCGCACGTGTTGCAGGCTGGCTGGTCTCGCAAGGGGTAGGGCCGGGGGACCGCGTCGCAATCTTCATGAAGAATTGCCCAGACTATCTGATCGCCCTGTTCGGGATCTGGTATGCCGGAGCATCGGCGGTGCCGGTCAACGCAAAGCTGCATGGGCGCGAGGCGGCCTATATCCTGGAAAACTCCGGCACCCGGCTGGTCTTTGCCTCGGCTGGTCTGGATACGGCCCTGCGCGAGGCCGGGGTGACGCTGGATATCATCGACTTCTCCGGCGCAGACGGGGCCGCTGTGCTGGCTGCGGATCCTGTGACTGCGCCGGTCCGACGGGCACCGCAGGATCTGGCCTGGCTGTTCTACACGTCGGGGACCACCGGCAGGCCAAAGGGGGTGATGATCACCCACCGGATGCTGGTCACGGTTTCGCTGGCCTATCTCAACGATGTGGATGCGGCCAGCGCTGAGGATCAGATCCTATACGCCGCCCCGATGAGCCACGGCGCAGGCCTTTATGCCATGTTGCACGTGCTGGTCGGCGCCGCCCATGTCTGCCCGCCGTCGGGGGGATTTGAACCGCATGAGATTTTCGATCTGGCCGAGCATTTTGGCCGCGTCCAGATGTTCGCCGCGCCTACCATGGTGACGCGCATGACCGCGCAGGCCAAGGCGGCAGGACGCAGCGGACGCGGCCTGCGCACCGTGGTTTATGCGGGCGGACCGATGTATCTGGCGGACATCATCGAGGCGGTCGATCATTTCGGCCCGGTCTTTGTACAGATCTATGGACAGGGCGAATGCCCGATGGGGATCACCGCGCTCAGCCGTCATGACGTGATCGACCGAAGCCATCCGGAATGGCGCGCCAGGCTGGCTGGTGTGGGCCGCGCCCAAAGCCCGGTCGAGGTGCAAATTGGATCATCGGATGGCACACCGCTGCCGCCGGGAGAGGTCGGAGAGATCATGGTGCGCGGCGATGCGGTGATGCCCGGCTACTGGAACAATGAGATCGCCACCGCAGAAACGCTGAAAGACGGCTGGCTGATGACCGGGGACATGGGGGTCATGGATGCGGCGGGCTATCTGACGCTGCAGGACCGCTCCAAGGATATGATCATCACGGGCGGCTCGAACGTCTATCCGCGCGAGGTCGAAGAGGTGCTGCTGATGCACCCGGATGTGCAGGAGGTCTCGGTCGTGGGGCGCAGGCACGCCGACTGGGGCGAAGAGGTGGTGGCCTTTATCGTGGGAACGGCACCCGAGGCAGAGCTGGATGCGCTTTGCAACGATCAGATCGCCCGCTTCAAGCGGCCCAAGGCCTATATCCGCACGGCGGAGCTTCCCAAGAACAACTACGGCAAGGTCCTGAAGACCGAGCTGCGCAAAATGCTGGAGGAAAACGCATGACGGATCTGAGTAGAAAGACGGCGCTGGTAACAGGATCGGTTCAGGGGATCGGCCTTGCGATCGCAAAGGAACTGGCGGCCGCGGGCGCCCGTATCGCGGTGCATGGCATCGCCGATGAAGCAACCGCGCAGGCAGCGACGGAGGCCCTGCAGGAGGCCGGGGCACCCGAGGCACGATTCTTTGCCGGGGACCTGAGCCAGCCGGAAGAGATCGACGCGCTGATGAGCGCCGTTGCGGACTGGGGCGGCGCCGATATCGTGGTGAACAATGCCGGCATCCAGAAAACCGCGCCTTTGGCCGAGATGCCGCGCGAGACCTGGGACGCAATCCTAGCGGTCAACCTGTCGGCGGCCTTTCACATCATGCAGGCGGCGCTGCCGGGCATGGCGGCGCGTGGATTTGGCCGGGTGATCAATATCGCCTCGGTCCACGGGTTGGTCGCCAGCAAAGACAAGGCGCCCTATGTGGCCGCGAAATTCGGGCTGGTTGGTCTTAGCCGGGTGGCGGCGCTGGAGTATGCCGATCAGGGCAGCCGGGACACCGGCGGTGTGACGGTGAATTGCATCTGTCCGGGCTGGACCGAAACCGCGATCATCGAACCGCAGGTGGCGGCGCGGGCAGCGCAGATGGGCGGTGACAGGGAGGCGGGGATAGCCGATCTTCTGTCCGAAAAACAGCCTAGCAAAAGGCTGTCGGATCCATCGGAAATCGGTGCGCTGGCGCTGTGGCTCTGTGCTCCGGTGGCGCATAACGTCACCGGCACCGCCATTCCGGTTGATGGCGGCTGGACCGCGCAGTAGGCGCCAAAATGCACTGTCCCGGATGCGCCGGTCAGCCCGGTTTGGCCAGCGGTTCCGGGGCGGTGTCCTTGCCGTGACCCATCAGCGTGTCGATCAGGAGGCTCATCAACTCGGCGCGGTTGCCGCTGCCGGATTTGCGGTAGATGGCATTGAGTTGCGCCTTGACGGTGCCTTCGGCGCTGCCGCGCATCTGGGCGATTTCGCCAGTGCTCAGCCCCTTGACCAGAAAGGTCGCCACATCCCGCTCTGCCGGGGTCAGGTTCCAGGTGGAAAACTCGGCATCGATGACTTCCTGAATGGCGCCCTGCGCGCTCTTCAGGCTTTGCTCCAGATGCGCCTTGCGCCGCAAGAGCCACATCAGGATACGGACTTCGACTACGATGGCGGCGATCAGGCCGAAGGTGGCAATCGCTTCGATCGCCGCGTGCCGCCCTTCAGTATTCATCGCGCCGGGCATCAGAAGATCGGCAATGATATCACCCAGAAAGATCGCCGCGCAGATGGACTGCACGACGATCAGGGCGATCAGAACGGAGGGTTGGGCCGGGTCAAATCTGCTGTTGGTCACTGTTGGGTCTCCGGGGGACTCGTCGGTAGGTCCTTGTACCCCGAGACCATGGAACGCGCCAGATTGACCCTTGTGCGGCGGCTTTCATAGATCACCGCAGCGATATGCAGCACGACCGAGATTTCGGCCCAGGTGACCAGTGCTTCGTGCAGCTCTTCGGGCCATTCGATGCCCCAGAACATGTCGGTGGTCATCAGATAGCCGGTGAGACCGATGCCAAGGATCGTCAGCAGCAGGTTGTAGATCATCAGGGCGCCAAGCGGCGTATGGCCCCGGTGCGGACGCACCCGCCCAGTGGCAATATCCGTCAGCTGCCCGACAGCGCCCGAGAAACTGGGGGGGAAACTGGAAAACCGGGCATAACGGCTGCCAATCACCCCCCAGAGTATGCGCACCCCGATCAGGCCAACGATCACGTACCCCAATACCTCGTGAATCCTCTCGTCCGGATCGGTCAGCAGCGCATTAGCGGCGAACAGAATGACAAGTGACCAGTGAAACAGACGGATCAGCGGATCCCAGACATAGTGACGTTGCATGAGGGTCTCCCAATCGAATGGATGCGGCATTTGGTCGGGCGGAGCGGTACGTGCATCCCGGCTCCGCCCGGGCTGGTATCAGTCTTCCTTGACGCGGATGATTTCCATCTTGTCGTTCAGATAGATCTCCAGCTTTTTGCCGTCTTTCAGGGCGTAGGCCTCGTACATGCCGTCTTCGGATTCGATCTTGCGCACCTCATAGCCCTGTTCGGTCAGTGTGGCGCGGATCTGCGCGTCGACTTCGGCGCTGGGCTTGCCATCCGAGGCCAGCGCCGCGACGGGCAGCGACAGAGGCAGGACAAGGGCGAGGGCCAGGATGCGGGCAGAAGGTTTGAACATGATAAGTCTCCTTGATGTGACAGTCTGATGTGACTGCGGCACGCCATGCGGGCCGTGGTGGACATATCGGAGCGGGCAGGGCGGATCTGGAATAGATCGCGGGATGGATGCGGAGGCTAAACCGGGCGCGTATAACCCTGGTTTATGCAGGTTTTTGCGCTATTTCCCTGCTGTGAAACAAAAAAGACCGGCTCCGAAGGGAACCGGTCTTGAGGTAACCGCACCAGTCACAACACCAGTGCGACGGGGAGAATTGAGATCAGATCGCCAGATATTCGGCGCGCAGCTCGGCGTTTTCCAGAACCTCGGAGGCGGTGCCGTCAAAGACGATCCCGCCGGTGTCCAGAATGACCGCCCGGTCGGCAAGTTCCAGCGCGCGCACCGCGTTCTGTTCCACCAGAATCGTGGTCATGCCCTGTTCCTTGATGTGGATGAGGGTCTTTTCGATCTCGTCCACGATCACCGGCGCGAGGCCTTCATAGGGTTCATCTAGCAGCAGCACCTTGATGTCCCGGGCCAGTGCGCGGGCAATGGCCAGCATCTGCTGCTCACCCCCCGAAAGGGTCACGCCTTCCTGCTTGCGCCGTTCACCAAGGCGCGGGAACAGGTCGTAAAGGCGCTCGATGGACCAGCCGATGGGGGGGGCGATCTGTGCCAACTGCAGGTTTTCCTCGACGGTTAGGCCGGGGATGATGCGCCTGTCCTCGGGTACCAGACCCAGACCAGCAGCGGCCGCTTCATGGCTTTCCATCTTGTGCAGCGGCTGGTGGTCCAGCCAGATCTCGCCCTGGGTGACCATCGGGCTGCCGGTGCGGGCGATAGACCGCAGGGTGGATGTCTTGCCCGCGCCGTTGCGGCCCAACAGGGCAAGGATTTCGCCTTCGTGGACGTTAAAGTTGATGCCCTGCACGATGTAGCTTTCGCCGTAATAGGCGTGCATGTCCCAGACTGACAGGAAGGCCGGAGCCGTTGTCGCCTGATTGGCGTTCTTGGAGAAATCCGGTTTGACGTTCATCTCTGTTTCTCCTTATGCGCTTTCGCCCAAGTACGCTTCGCGCACCTTGGGGTTGCCACGGATGTTCTGCGGATCGTCTTCGACCAGCGGCGTGCCCTGCGCCAGAACCGTGATCCGGTTGGCCAGGCTGAACACCACATGCATGTCGTGTTCGATAATGGCGATGGTGATGTCGCGCTCGTCCGAGATCTGTTTCAAGAGATCGATGGTGTTGTTGGTGTCGGCCCGCGCCATGCCTGCGGTGGGTTCATCCAGCAGCAAGAGGCGGGGTTCCTGAGACAGGCACATGCCGATCTCAAGACGCCGTTTGTCGCCGCGCGACATGGCGGCGGCATGCATGTGCCGCTTGTCCGCCATGTTCATTTCCACCAGCATCTGCTCGGCCTTTTCCAGCACATCCTTCTGCTTGGCGACCGAGGCGATGGCGTTCAGTTCGAACGCCCCGTCCCGTTTGGCAAAGCAGGGGATCAGCATGTTTTCCAATACGGTGAGATCGCCAAAGATCTCGGGCGTCTGGAACACGCGGGAAATGCCCATCTGGTTGATCTCATAGGGCGCCCGGCCCAGCACCGACTGACCGTCGAACATGACCGATCCGGTGTCTGGGATCAGCTTGCCCACCAGACAGTTCAGAAGGGTGGATTTGCCCGCCCCGTTCGGGCCGATGATGGCGTGAACGGAGTTTTCCTTGACGCTGAGGTTCACATCCGACAGCGCCTGAAGGCCGCCGAACCGTTTGCCCACGTTTTTGACTTCGAGGATACCCATTGATCCTGTCTCCTTATTCCGCAGGTTCGGTTTTTTTGCTGGCCGAGCTGTCCTTGGACTTGCGCCCTTTGAACCAGCCTGCAATGCGCTGCCCGCCTTCGACGAGGCCACCCGGCAGGAAGATCACCACCAGCATGAACAGGATGCCCAGCGTCAGGTGCCAGCCTTTGCCGATGAAGGGGTGGACGATGAAGACCATGAAGTCTTCGATCCCGTCGGGCATAAAGCTGAACCAGCTGTGCAGAACGTTGTCGTTGATCTTCGAAAAGATGTTTTCGAAGTATTTGATGAAGCCCGCGCCCAGAACTGGACCGATCAGCGTGCCGGCGCCGCCGAGGATGGTCATCAGTACCACCTCACCCGAGGCGGTCCACTGCATGCGCTCGGCGCCTGCCAGCGGGTCCATCGAGGCCATCAGGCCACCAGCCAGACCGGCGTACATTCCCGAGATCACAAAGGCAGCCAGGGTGTAGGGACGGGTGTTGAGACCAGTGTAGTTCATCCGTTGCTGGTTCGATTTCACCGCCCGCAGCATCATGCCAAAGGGCGAGCGGAAGATGCGGATCGCCAGATAGAAGGAGGCCAGCATAACGAGCGCGCACAGATAGTAGCCCGCGTTGAACTGGAAGGCCCAGGGACCCACCGCCATTTCAAAGGTCGAGCGCATCTCCATCCCGAAGAAGTTTGTCACAGGGATTGAGCCGTCCGCGGTGGCAGAGACACCCAGAACGCGGGGGTCTTCCAGCGTCAGCTGTAGGCCGGTTTCACCGTTGGTGATCGGCGTCAGCACCGAATAGGCCAGGTTGAACGACATCTGCGCAAAGGCCAGCGTCAGGATCGAGAAGTAGATGCCCGAGCGGCGCAGGGACACAAATCCGATCAGCAGCGCGAACAGCCCCGCAATGATCACCGACAGGATGATGGCCGGGACGACGTTCATGCTCAGGAGCTTGAACATCCAGACCGCCGAGTAGGAGCCCACCCCCAGAAAAGCCGCGTGGCCAAAGGAGAGGTAGCCGGTGAGGCCGAAGAGAATGTTGAACCCGATTGCGAAGATCCCGAAGATCACGAAACGCTGCATCAGGTCAGGATAGCCCGCGTTGAACTGCGCCATGGCGCTGTCTGCCGGGAAGGGGTTCAGGATGAATGGTGCGCACAGGGCCAGGATGGCGACCAGCAGCAGCATTCGAGTGTCTTTTTTGTCCAGTCCGAACATGTGCTTAGTCCTCCATCACGCCTTTGCGGCCCATCAGGCCCCGCGGGCGGGTGAGCAGAATGATGATCGCGACCACATAGATGATGATCTGGTCGATACCGGGGAGAATGGATTTGATTTCATTCATCGAAGCAAAGCTTTCGAGAACCCCCAGAAGGAAGCCGGCCAGAACGGCGCCGGGCAGTGAGCCCATGCCGCCCACAACCACAACCACGAAGCTGAGAACCAGGAAGTCCATGCCCATGTGATAGTTGGGAGAGTTGATCGGCGTGTACATCACACCGGCAAGTCCCGCGACCGCAGCGGCAATACCAAACATGATGGTAAAGCGGCGGTCGATGTTGATGCCCAGAAGGCCGACGGTTTCCCGGTCTGCCATCCCGGCGCGTACAACCATGCCGAAGGTGGTGAATTGCAGGAAGCTGAAGATGCCGCCGATGATCACCACCGCAAAGAAGAAGTAGACCACGCGCCAGACCGGATAGACGATGTCCATGCCGATGACCGCGCCGAGATTCACAACGCCGTTCAGCGCCTCGGGGGCCGGGGTCTGGATCGGGTTCGCGCCATAGAAATACTTGACGATTTCCTGCAGCACGATGGCCAGGCCAAAGGTCACGAGGATCTGGTCCGCATGTTCGCGCTTGTAGAAATGCTTGATCAGCCCGCGTTCCATCACGTAGCCGACGAAGATCATGATCGGGATCGCAAACAGGATCGCCAGCGGCACCGCCCAGTCGATGATCGCGCCGCCCACCTCGGGGCCGAACCAGGATTCAACATAGGGCGTTTTGACCTTCAGCGGGTTGCCAAGAAAGTCTTTCTGGCTTTCGTCGACGGTCTCAAAGCTGAGGTTCAGAATGCGCTGCAGGGTCACGGCGCAGAAGGCGCCGATCATGAACAATGCGCCGTGGGCGAAGTTCACAACGCCCAGCGTGCCGAAAATGAGTGTCAAACCCAGCGCGATCAGCGCATAGGCCGAGCCTTTGTCCAGCCCGTTCAAGATTTGCAATAGGATTGCGTCCATAGTCCCCACCTTCGGGTTCTTCAGTATGGAAGTGATAGAGTCCGACCGTTCGCGGGACGTGCCCCGGCGTTCTGTGCGGAGGCGCTCCGCATGGCAGATGAATGGACGGACGTTTCTGAAAGGGGCCGGGCGCAAGACGCGCCCGGCTTTTCATTCGGATCAGGCGCCCGGGTTGCAGGTGCCAAGGGCACCGCCTGCAAACATCGGGTGATCCGGCGGATAGGTAACCTGAGCGGCCGGGGTGACCTCGACAACTTCCAAGAGGTCGAACTCGGAGGTCGGGTTCTCTTTCCCGCGCACAACCAGAACGTCTTTGAAGCACTGGTGATCTTCGGCGCGATACAGCGTCTTGCCGTTGCCCAGACCGTCAAATTCGAAGCCTTCAAGAGCCTCGGCCACACCGCAGGGGTTGAAGGTGCCCGCGCGCTCACATGCATCTGCATAAAGCAGGGTCTGGCAGTAAACGGTATGCGCCGCCTGGCTGGGCGGGAAGCCGTATTTGGTGCCGAAGGACTGCACGAAGGCTTTCGATGCATCGTCCTGCAGCGACCAGTGCCAGTTGGTGGAACCGTGAATGCCCTTCACGTTTTCGCCGGCGCCTTTCGCCATCAGACGGGAGTAGAGCGGAACGACGATTTCGAACTGCTTGCCGTTGACGATCTTGTCGCGCAGGCCGAACTGAACCGCGTTGGTCAGCGAGTTCACCATGTTGCCGCCATAGTGGTTCAGAACCAGAACGTCGGCGCCGGAGTTCAGAACCGGGGCGATATAGGACGAGAAGTCGGTCGCTGCCAGCGGTGTGCGCACCTTGTTGACGGTGGTCCAGCCCAGAGCCTCGGTCGCGGCTGCGATCGATTCTTCCTGGGTCCAGCCCCAGGTGTAGTCGGCGGTCAGGTGATAGGCGTGACGGTCGGTGCCATAGAGGTTCTTCAGCACCGGCGCCAGCGCGGCACCCGACATGTAACCGTTAAAGAAGTGACGGAAGCCGTTGGCTTTCTTGTCTTTACCGGTGGTGTCGTTGGAGTGGGTCAGGCCCGCCATAAAGATCACGCCGGCTTCCTGGCATAGGCCCTGAACCGCGATGGCAACGCCCGAGGACGAGCCGCCGGTGATCATCACCGCGCCGTCTTTTTCGATCATCGACTTGGCCGATGCACGGGCCGCGTCGGATTTGGTCTGGGTGTCACCGGTGACGAATTTGACTTCCTTGCCCAGGATGCCGTTCCCTTTCAGCGCCTTCGAGCTGAAGGTGTTCATCATGCCGCCGTCGCCGCCACCGTTCAGGTGCTCGACTGCCAGCTGGTATGCGCGCAGCTCGTCTGCGCCCTCATCGGCGTAGGGGCCGGTCTGCGGCACGTTGAAGCCGAGGGTGACGGTGCTGCCGGTCGGCTCGTTGGTGTAAGCGGCTGCGGACGACGCAGTGAAGATCGTCGGAAGCGCAACGCCAGCGCCCATCATGGCACCGGACTTCAGTACCCCGCGACGCGAGACATCAGATTTGGACATGTAATCCTCCCTTAAGATTTTAACGCCTAGCAGCTCCTCACTTCCGCTCGGCGTCGGCACGGTTTTCGTGCAAAATCAGTATGAGGGCAGCTTGTAAAATCGCGCAATAAATCCCTTGTAAAGCAGGCTTATTCTGTAAATAAATGAACAGTATTCCACGGCATTCTGTAAAGAAACTTATGCCGCGCCGCGGAAAGCCCTTGAAATAGCGGCCTTTTGGGAAAGACCTGTAAAATGGCACGTGACACTCTGACCGGCAGCAGAATCCGCGAACGGCGGCTCATCCTCGGGATGCGTCAGGCGGAACTTGCCCGCGCGGCCGGTATTTCGGCCTCATATCTCAATCTGATCGAACACAACAGGCGCAGAATCGGCGGCAAACTGCTGGTCGGGATCGCGCAGGTTCTGGGGGTTGAACCTTCGATGTTGAGCGAGGGCGCCGAAGCGGCGCTGATCGCCAGCCTGCGCGAAGCAGCAGCAGACAGCGGCGTGCCCGTGGCCGAGCTGGACCGGGCGGATGAGTTCGCGGGCCGGTTCCCCGGCTGGGCCGAGGTGCTGGCCACCAGTCACCGCCGCATCGCCACGCTGGAGAGGACGGTGCAAACCCTGTCGGACCGGCTGACCCACGATCCGCATCTGGCGGCCTCGCTGCACGAGGTTCTATCGACGGCTGCGGCGATCCGCTCGACCGCGTCGATCCTGGCCGAAACCAATGAGCTGGAGCCGGAGTGGAGCGACCGGTTCCACAAGAACCTGAACGAAGATTCCCTACGGCTGGCCGAAAGCAGCCGCGCCTTGGTGAGTTTTCTTGATGAAAGCAATACGGGCGCAGACCGTCGCGGGGTGCCGCATGAAGAGGCCGAGGCGTTCTTCCTCGCCCAAGGCTATCATTTCCCGGATTTGGAAACCGGCAGCGGCAGCCCGGAGGAATTGGTTTCTGGCGCGCCGGAACTGGTCAGCGATGCAGCAAGTCTGATCGCCCGCAGCGCACTGGAGCAATATCAGCGCGATGCCGCAGCGCTGCCGCTGGAGCCATTGCGGGCGGCACTGGACAAGGGGGGTATTCGCCCCGGGGCGCTGGCGGAACAGTTCGGCTGTGACCTGCCCACGGTGCTGCGCCGTATCGGTCTGCTGCCGTTCGAAGTGCTGGGGCAGGAGGCCGGGCTGGTGATCTGTGATGCCTCAGGCTCGATCCTGGTGCGCAAACCGGTGACCGGATTTGCCCTGCCGCGTTTTGGCGCCTCATGCCCGCTCTGGCCGATTTATACCGCGCTGGCGCGCCCGCATGTGCCGGTACGCCGCAACGTGGTGCAGCAGGGTCGCTCGGCGCTGGCGTTTAAATGTTTGGCGGTGGCATGGGATCATGTGACACCGGATTTCGACAGCGATCCGCTCTATCACGCGGTGATGCTGATCCTGCCGCAAAGCGAAGTGCCGGAAGGCGCGCAACCTGTGGGCGCCAGCTGCCGGATCTGCCCGCGCCGGGGGTGTCCGGCCCGCCGCGAGCCGTCGATCCTGAAGGAAGAGTTTTGACAGCTGCGGGGCTGCGCGGCTACTCTAACGTGAAACGGGCATGTGCGCCGGGACCGTTATGGGTCCGGGGAGCGGCGCTGGGAGGACCTTCTGCCAATGAGCAGACACGTAATTCTGATCGAGGATGAGCCGAATATCACTGAGGCGATCCGCTTTCTTCTGACGCGCGATGGCTGGCAGGTTGATGCCTATGCCGATGGGACCGGCGCTGTCGAGGTGATACGCGAGGCCCAGCCGGATCTGGTGATTCTGGACCTGATGCTACCGGGCAAAAGCGGGCTGGAGATCATCCGTGAACTGCGTGAGGTCGACGGGTTTGCCTCCTTGCCGGTTCTGATGCTGACAGCCCGCGGCCAGATGAAGGACCGGGAAATGGCCGAACGCGCTGGCGTGACCCGGTTCATGACCAAGCCCTTTTCCAACTCCGAGGTTCTGACAGCCGTGCGGGACCTGCACGCTCAGGCCAGCCAGGGATGACCCCGAGCGCTCGGATTTGGCCCCCAGCAGGAGGCAGCCTTGGCTGCCGCCCTGACCGGGGGCGATCATGATCCGGGGCGATGGGGCCGGGCGGCAGGATGAGATCTCTGCTCCCTTTGTCGAGCGGCGCACCTATCGCCGTCGCCGCCTGATGGATATTGCCCGGCTGTTGCCCATCCTGGGCGCCTTGCTGTTCCTGATGCCTTTGATGTGGCCCGACCCCGATCCCTATCCTGCGCCGGGCAGCCATGGCGGCATGGCGATGTCCTCGGCCATCATCTATATCTTTATGGTCTGGGCGATCCTGATCGCGGTCAGCCTTGCCTTTGGAGAAGCGGTGCGCCGCTGGGCCGAACACTGGACCGCAGGCGGGCATTCCGAAGCTGAGCCCTATCAGGCACAGGACGCGGCGGTTGGTTCTGGGACAGAGCAGGGCAGCGCAGAGGCTTCGCGCGACTGATGGCCTCTCTCAATGTTCTGGTCCTGGTCTGCTTTACCTATGTTGCGCTGCTATTTCTTGTGGCCTTTCTTGCGGACCGGATGGCCAGTCGGGGGCGCAGTGCCGCCTGGATGCGCTCGCCGCTGACCTATACGCTGTCACTGTCGATCTATTGCACCGCCTGGACCTTTTATGGCGCGGTGGGATACGCAGCGCGGTCGGGGCTGGAATTCATCACCATCTATCTGGGGCCGACGCTGGTCATGCTGGGCTGGTGGTGGGGGTTGCGCAAACTGGTGCGGGTCGGGCGCAGTCAGCGCGTCACCTCCATCGCCGACCTTCTATCGGCGCGCTATGGCAAGTCCAATACGCTGGCCATCGGCGTGACCATCTTGGCCGTTATCGGGGTGACGCCATATATTTCACTGCAATTGCAGTCTATTACCCTGTCTTTTTCAATCTTCGCCGAGGCTGATCCCCTGCGCGGGTATAACGAGACCAAGACGGTATTCTGGGTCTCGGCGGGCCTTGCCGTCTTTGCCATCCTGTTCGGCACCCGTAACCTCAATGCCAACGAGCGCCACCACGGGGTGGTGACGGCGATTGCGCTGGAGGCGGTGGTCAAGCTGGTCGCCCTGCTGGCAGTGGGGATCTTCGTGGTCTGGGGCATCGCTGGCGGGCTGCCAGAAACGTTTGCGCGGATCGATGCCTCGCGTATTGGCCAGTGGCAGGTGGACGGGGGCCGCTGGGCCACCATTACCTTCCTTGCCGCTGCCGCCTTTGTCTGCCTGCCGCGCATGTTTCAGGTCATGGTCGTCGAAAACGAGGACGAGCGTCATCTGCGCATAGCGGCCTGGGCATTTCCGACCTACCTGCTGCTCATGTCGATGTTCGTGGTGCCCATCGCCGCCATCGGGCTTGAGCTGCTGCCGACGGGGGCGAACCCGGATCTTTTCGTTCTGACGCTGCCGTTACACCAGGGGCAGCAGAACCTTGCAATGCTGTCTTTCCTTGGCGGTTTTTCCTCGGCTACCTCGATGGTGATCGTGGCGGCAATGGCCCTGTCGACCATGGTGTCGAACCATATCGTGATGCCGATCTGGCTGCGGCTGCAGGGCGCGGCGGGGGCCTCGGTCTCCGGGGATGTGCGTGATGTGGTGCTGTTTACCCGCCGTGTGACCATCGCGGTGATCATGGCGCTGGGGTACTTCTATTACACGCTGTCCGGCGGCGGCGCGGCGTTGGCGGCGATCGGCCTGATTTCCTTTGCCGGGGTGGCGCAGATGCTGCCGGCGCTGGTGGGCGGCTTGTTCTGGCGCGGCGCCACCCGCAGCGGCGCCCTGGCAGGGCTGACCGTCGGCTTTGGCATCTGGGCCTATACCATGCTGCTGCCGACCCTCGGCGGAGGGGTTCTGCCCGATGCGGTGCTGGCCGAAGGTCTGTTCGGCCTGTCCTGGCTGCGCCCGCACGCCCTTTTCGGGATCGAGGCGCTCGACCCCACAGTGCATGCCGTCCTTTGGTCCATTGGGCTCAATGCCGTGGTGTTCTGCATCGTGTCGCTCGCCAGTTTCCCGAGCCCGATGGAGCGACTGCAGGGCGCGCAATTCGTCAATGTCTTCGATCACTCATCCGGCCCGCGCGGCTGGACCGGCTCGGTGGCGCAGAGCGAAGACCTGATGGTGATGTCGCAAAGGATCTTGGGCGCCACCGAGGCACAGGCATTCTTCCAGCGCGAACTGGCCCGGCAGGGCGGTCGGGGCAGCCTTCCAGAGCCGACGCCGGTGTTCCTTGAGCGGCTGGAACGCGAGCTGAGCGCGTCGATCGGGGCAGCCGCAGCGCATGCGATGATCGGTCAGATCGTTGGTGGCTCTTCCGTTTCGGTTGAGGATCTTTTGGCGGTGGCGGATGAGACAGCGCAGATGCTGGAATATTCGAACCGTTTGGAAATGCAGTCTGCCGAATTGTCCAGGACGGCGCGCAAGCTGCGGGAAACCAACGAAAAACTGACGCAGATTTCACGCCAGAAGGATGCCTTTCTCAGCCAAGTCAGCCACGAATTGCGCACGCCGATGACCTCGATCCGGGCCTTTTCCGAAATCCTGCGGGACGATGATACCCTGGCGCAGGAGGGAAAGGCCCGATATGCGACCATCATCCATGACGAGGCGTTGCGGCTAACGCGCCTGCTGAACGACCTGCTGGATCTTAGCGTGCTGGAAAGCGGCCAGGTCAGCCTCAACATGACCCGTGGCACGCTTAAAGAGGTGTTGGATCATGCGGTTTCCACAGCTGTAGCGGGATTTGATACCCCAATGCGGGTGCTGCGGGATCCTGCAAGTGAAGATATTAAGATTTCATCGGATCTGGACCGGCTGGCGCAGGTCTTTATCAACCTGATCGCCAATGCCCAGAAATACTGCGATGCGGAACATCCGGAGCTGAGCATCCACGTGTCCCGCGAGGGCTCGCAGGTGCTGATCGATTTCATCGACAACGGCAGCGGCATTCCGCCCGAGTTCCAGCAGATGATTTTCGAGAAGTTTTCGAGGGTTAGCCCGGAGCGGGCTGGCGGAGCGGGGCTCGGGCTGGCGATCTGCCGTGAGATTGTGCAGCGCCTGGATGGCGATATTTCCTATCTTGCAGGCGCCTCTGGTGGCGCCTTCCGGGTAACCCTTTCCGGTATCCGTGAAAAAGCCGCATAAAGCCCAGAAATAAAGATCTTGGTAACCCTCCGTAGTCTAAAACAGAGACAACAGGCGCTAAGGGTTCAGGTTCACGACGTATGTCTGACACGACGACACAGGATTCGACAGGAAGCAAGCCAGGGGTTCTTGCCCGCAAGCTGGCGGCAACCAAAGAGGGGTCGGGAGCATTCAGCAGTTCGCTGACGCTCAAGGCGCTGCGGCGGTCGCTTGCGCGGGCAGCAGCCGAGCTGTGCGAACTGCCGCTTGCGGTTCTGGCTGCACGCCAGGTGAACCGTGCGTCGGATGAACTGCCCGAGATGCTGTCTGACAAGCATCTGTTGGTTGTTCTGGATGGCCCTGATGGCCGTCTTGGCGCTGCGACAATGGACGCCGCCCTCGTGACTGCTCTGATCCAGAAGCAGACCATTGGTCAGGTCATGGGGAAAACCCCTACAGAGCGGCATTACACACCGACCGATGCTGCGATGACAGCCGATTTCCTCGAAAGCGCCTTGAAAAAGGTGGTCGTGATGTTGGAAGGCCAATCCGACCAGGCCATCTTCTCTGGCTATCAGTTTGGCGCCCAAGTCGAGGACCTGCGCAGTCTGGCCCTGGGGCTTGAAGCCGACGATTATCGCGTTCTGACCCTGACTGTTGATCTGGCCATCGGCGCCATGCAGGGCGAATTGAACCTGATCCTGCCCGAACCCACGCCCGAGGAACTGGGCAAGGGGGGCGGCTCCGGTCCGTCTCTTGGGCGCAACCTTGGGGCCATGCGGGCCGAATTGTCCGCCGTTCTTTGCAAGATGCGGGTGCCGCTCAACGAATTTTCCGGATTGAAGACTGGCGATCTGCTGCCGCTGGATCAGGCATTCCTTTATGAAACGGACCTTCAGGCGGTGAGCGGTCAGTCGATCGCTCAAGGGCGCCTTGGGCAGTTGAATGGAGCGCGCGCGGTTCGCCTCAATCAGCCGCGCACCAAGCTGGTGAATGACATGAAAGCGGATCAAGCCGGGTTTGCAGATGGTGTCGGGGCTGACGCCATGCCTGCCGCCGCTGACGAAATGCCCACGCTTGATCTTGGCATTGCAGCCGAGGATCTGCAGGACCCCCTGGACAGCGGCATGGGCGGCGGTGGTCTCGGTTCCGGCCTGGGTGGTGATTTCGATACCGGCGGTCTGGGCGATATGAACAACCTTGGTGGTGACCTCGGCTCCGATATGGGGGGAGATCTGGGTGCGGACCTGGAGAACGATTTTGCGGCGGCCCTTGGAGGAGGGGATCTTGGCGGCAACTTCGGCGGGGATCTGGGCGGTGGCCTCGGCGGCGATTTGCCCGCGTTGCCGGACACCGGCATGGATGAGTTCAACCCGGATGATGCTGCAGCGGAAATCTCCAAACTGGCTGGACTTGGCTCTGGCTGACAAGGCGATCACGGCAGGCGCAGTTGTACTGCGGTCTCCCGATCCGTTCGCAACAGGATGAGCAAAACACGAGCCCGGCATGTTTAGATGCCGGGTTTTGCTATTTGGGGGCACTCCTGGCCACTGCTCGCAAATGCCAGGGGAGGGCATGATCCGCAGTTCGCCCCTCGATGTCAGAGCAATGAAAAAGACCTCAGCCGTAGGGCTGAGGTCTTTGAGTGTTGTGAGTGATGGTCTTAAAAGTTGGGGGTGGGAAATAATTCTTTGATCTGTCTCGCTTCGGCTCAGGACTTGCCCGCAGCCTCAAGCGCAGGACGCAAACCATCCAGCGCGTAGCCCGCTGCTGCGGTTTTGCCGAGGATCTCATCCGCCGACATCTCCTGCGCCTGACCCAGCGCCCAGACTACCGAAGAGCGGGTGCCCGATGCGCAATAGGCCAGCACCTGACCCTCGGCGCCTTCGTAGAGTTCACGCTGGCGCGCGACGTTTTCCGGCGTCATGGTCTGGTGGGTCAGCGGCAATTCTTCAAAGCGCAGCCCGGCAGCCTCGGCCGCAGCGCGGATGGCGGCGGCCTGATGGCTCGGCTGAACCTCGGAATCGGGGCGATTGCAGATCACCAGTTTGAAACCGGCTTCGGCGATTGCGGGAATGTCTTCGACCGAAATTTGCGGCGAGACGGCGTAGCGGGGCGTTATGTCACGAGCTTGCATGGGCAATCCTTTACGCCTTTGCGGCCATCCGGTCCAGTTGCACGCCGATCGGCGCCGAAGCCAGCATACCGGCCGACATGGCAGCAAGGAAAATCAGCCCACCCCAGCCGTTATAGGTCAAAGACGCGAGTGCCGGACCCGGGCACAGACCGGCCAGGCCCCAGCCCATGCCGAACAGGACTGAACCGGTGATCAGCCGGTGATCCAGTTCCGGACGCGGAAGGGTCGGGAAATCGCCGCCCACCAGCGGTTTGCGGCCATGGGTCAGACGCCAGGCAAAGAACATCGGAATAACGGCGCCGCCCATCACGAAGGCCAGTGTGGGGTCCCAGTTGCCAAAGACGTCCAGCCAGCCCTGCACCTTGGTGGTGTCGGTCATGCCGGAAATGAAAAGTCCGCCGCCAAACAGGCTGCCTGCGATAAGAGAAAGAAGAATACGCATTAGATCAGCCCCAGAACGTGACGGAAAATGGCCAGGGTCAGACCACCGGCCAGAATGTAGAAAACGGTGGCAACGATGCCGCGCAGGGACAGGCGGGAAATTCCGCAGACCCCGTGGCCGGAGGTGCAGCCATTTGCGATACGGGTTCCGACGCCAACCAGAAGGCCGGCCGCAATGATCACACCAACATTGGTGGTCATATGGGTGTCGATCTCAACGTTGTAGATCGGCCAGAGGATCAGCGGGGTGACGATCACGCCGACCAGAAAGGCCAGCCGTTCCCACAGGGTGTTCCAGCCGCTGCCATCGATGAGCCCGCCGAAAATACCGCTGGCGCCCATGATCCGGCCATTGCCCAAAAGGTAGACGGCACCGCCGAGGCCGATAATACCGCCTCCGACGAGGCCCCAGATCCAGTCTGTTTCCATTGTTCGCGTTTCCTTGGTCTTTGCGCTGCGGATATTCGTGCTGACAGCGCGTGTTTTGAAGCTGCAGCGCCGGGCCAACAGGGGCGCGGCGCTGCAACCGGGGTTCTGGTGTTAGATCTTGTTGACCGGGATTTTCAGGAAGACATCGCCCTGATCGTCCGGCTCGGGCATTTGGCCTGCGCGCATATTGACCTGCAGCGACGGCAGGATCAGCCGGGGCATGCCCAGCGTCGCGTCGCGGGCATCGCGCATCGACACGAAGTCTTCGATGCTTTTGCCCTGACCAATGTGAATGTTCAGCGCTTTCTGCTCTCCGACCGTGGTTTCCCAAGCGTATTCGTCCCGGCCCGGCGCCTTGTAGTCGTGGCCGACGAAAATGCGGGTTTCATCGGGCAGGGCCAGAATCTTCTGGATCGAGTTGAACAGCGTTTCGGACGAGCCGCCGGGGAAGTCGCAGCGTGCGGTGCCGAAATCGGGCATGAACAGCGTATCGCCGACAAAGGCGGCATCGCCGATAACATAGGTCAGGCAGGCCGGTGTGTGACCGGGGGTGTGCAGCACTTCGCCGCGCAGCTGGCCGATCATGAAGGTATCACCTTCCTTGAACAGCTGATCGAACTGGCTGCCGTCGCGCTGGAATTCGGTGCCTTCGTTGAAGACCTTGCCGAAGGTATCCTGGACGATGGTGATGTTCTCGCCGATACCGATCCTGCCGCCCAGGCGCTCTTGCAGATAGGGCGCGGCCGACAGGTGGTCGGCGTGCACGTGGCTTTCCAGGATCCACTCGGTTTTCAAACCTTCTGCAGTGATCCAGTCGATGATTTCATCCGCCGAGCTGGTGTCGGTCCGGCCTGCCGCATGATCGAAATCCAGAACCGAATCGATAATGGCACAGGCGCTGCCGTTGGGATCGCGGACAACATAGGAAACAGTATTGGTCGCTTCGTCGAAGAAGGCTTTGACGATAGGATTCATGATGGGGCTCTCCCTTGCGTTTCACTATACATATGTTGAAATCAGAATGTGTTTCAACCCTTCGCGTGTGGTTAACTTAGCTGTACCGGCGGCAGGGCGGTGTTGATCTGGCTCAATCGCGTCCCGAACCGGGTCCTGTAGAGGCGCAAAACATCTATCCGGGACTGCTGTTTTTGCCGGTATTTTGGCCGGTATTTTGCCTGTCTGCTGTGCAATTTGCCCGATATTGCGCCAACCTCCGCCGATGATGACTCAAATCAAGGAGTTTTGCTGTATTTCTGTTTCAAACCCCTGCCAGAATGTTCGAACGACAGGGAGGATGAAACATGACAGACGCAGTTTTGCTGCAGAATGCGCAGCATCTTGAAAAACAGATTCGCACCGCATCGGGGCCGACACGTGAACGGCTGGTGGATGAATTCTTCAGCGCGCTGACCCGGCTGCGTGCTTCGGGCTTGGCCATTCCAGGCACCCTGCGCCGGGTTAAGGCCAAGCTGGAAGAAGAAGCGGTGGAAAATCAGTTCGACAATATGCCGGTCTGAGCTGCCACCACGCGGAGCGGTCATTTCAAAACTTGTAGGCAACGAAAAAGCGGATCCTTGGTAGGGTCCGCTTCAGGCGTTTTGCAGGTTCTATTGCAGGGGGCCTTGGAGTGCGCGCAGGGCAGGGGTCAGGACAGGAAAATTCCGACCATGACCAGCATCAGCCCGATCACCGACAGCAGCAAAGCGCCAAGGTTCAGCGGTAGCACTGATTGCACCACGGCGCGCAGCGCCTCGTCGTCCAGTTTCTGTCGCCGCGCCTTTGCGACGCGCAGGATGCACCAGACCAGCCCCAAGAGACCACCCACGGACAGGGCCGCGCCCACCCAGACAAGGATTTCAAACATGCCAGTCTCCTGCGGTTTGCATGCTGCTGCGGGTAGCGGATTGGCCTTGTGGATGCAAGATGCTTGCAGGCTGAGACAGGTATCAGGGGCCCGCGCAGCGCGCAAAACATCGCCCGAAGGCACAATGGCGGGCTTTCCCGGCTTGCGGTGATCAGGTCGGACCGCTATCCCCTTTTATCGACCGCAATGACATGCCTTGCTGACGGAGCCGCACATGGATCTGACCGAAGACGAAAAGAGTGAAAACTACCGGGTAACCGCCGGGGAACTGCGCCAGTTCATCGAACGTTTCGAACGTCTGGACGCAGAAAAGAAGGACATCGCCGAACAGCAGAAAGAGGTGATGGCCGAAGCCAAGGCGCGCGGCTATGACACCAAGGTCATGCGCAAAGTTATCGCCCTGCGCAAGCGGGACAAGGACGACATCGCCGAAGAAGAGGCGGTGCTGGACATGTATAAAGAAGCGCTTGGCATGTAACTGCCAGCCGCTTTGCAGATTGAATTCTACCGCGCATCTCCTTTGGGTGCGCGGTTTTTCTTTGGTCCCTGGTATCAGCGCCGCAGGGCGCCGCACGGAAGCCGCCCGCAATGCAAATCGCTTCAGGTATGAAATTTTAAGCTTGAAATACTTTGCGCGCTGGCGGATATTGCCAGCAGCACTGCAAACAGAACCGAATTGAGGAGACAGGCAATGCCCGCAATCAATGTGCACCCCGAAGGCTGGAAGCCGGCCAAGGGCTATGCCAATGGCATGGTCGCCGAGGGCAAACTGCTGTTCGTCGGTGGGCAGATCGGCTGGACCGCAGATCAGGTCTTTGAGGCAAAAGACTTTATCGGTCAGATGAGCCAGGCGCTGCGCAATATCCTCGATGTGGTCGAGACTGCGGGCGGCGCGGCCAGCGATATCACCCGGCTGACATGGTATGTCACCGACAAGGCGGAATATATGGCGCATCAGGCCGAAGTGGGCAAAGCCTACCGTGACGTGATGGGCTATCACTTCCCAGCCATGACGATGGTTGTGGTCTCGGCGCTGGTCGAGGATGAAGCCAAGGTCGAGATCGAAGCCACCGCGGTTCTTTCGAACTGATCTCTCTGCCGGGCCAGATGCCTTTGGTTTTTGGCCCGCCGACACACAATTTGGTGAATTCGGTTGGAAATTCGCCCGGGATACCCCAGATCTGTCCCCGACAGATGAGGGGAGTCACAGATGCGGATCAATGCCGATTTTTCACAGCGTGTCGCGGTTCATTTTGACGATATTCCCTGGGTGCAAAGCCCGGCTGCCGGGGTCGAGCGGAAGATGCTTGACCGGATCGGCGAGGAAGTTGCCCGCGCCACGACCATCGTGCGCTTTGCGCCGGGCTCATCCTTTTCTGCGCATACTCATGACGGCGGCGAGGAATACCTCGTGCTGGACGGCGTATTTCAGGACGAAGCGGGGGACTTCCCGGTTGGTTCCTACGTGCGCAACCCGCCCACATCCCGCCACGCGCCAGCAGCTGCAGATGGCGCGATGATCCTGGTGAAACTGCACCAGTTCGACCCCGAAGATCGCCAGACTGTTCATGTCGACACCACTGAGGCGCAGGATCCGCATCTGCCGCTTTACTCCGATCCGCACGAGGATGTGTGTTTGGTGAACTGGGCCCCCGGGCTGGAAGTCTCCTTCACGGCCGAGGGCGGCGCTGAGCTGTTCGTGCTGGAAGGAAGCTATCAGGACGGGGATGAAACCTTTGGCCGCTGGGACTGGCTGCGCCTGCCTCCGGGCGGGCAACTGGATGCCAAAGCGGGTCCAGATGGAGCGCGTGTCTGGATCAAATCAGGGCATCTGACCGAGATGGTGAAAAACTAAGCAAGCGTCTTTCGTAATATAAATCAACAGCATGTCGGCCATTTCTCAGAATTGGCCGATATTTTTTGGCCCGTCAAAAATTTTACCAGTTGATAAAAAAACAAACTGTGGCACTCTGACTTGCAGAAAAATAACAGTCAGGGAGACACCCAATGGCGAGTAGCCATCAGGCATCCGGGATCCAGGCTGGACGTTTGTCCGCCCCAGAGATCGCCGAGAATTTCGGGGATCTGCATGCCCCCTATGATCAGCACGAAGCCGCCGTTGCCGCGGATCGTTGCTATTTCTGCTATGACGCGCCCTGCATGACGGCCTGTCCGACCTCGATCGATATTCCGCAGTTCATTCGCGAAATTCAGGCTGGGCATCCGACGTCAGCGGCCAAGACCATTCTGGATCAGAACATCCTTGGCGGCATGTGCGCTCGCGTTTGCCCGACCGAGACCCTGTGCGAAGAGGTTTGCGTGCGCGAAACTGCCGAAGGCAAGCCGGTCGAGATTGGCCGTCTGCAGCGCTATGCCACCGATACGCTTATGGCCAAGGGCGAGCATCCCTTCACCCGCGCCGAGGCGACGGGCAAGCGTGTTGCGGTTGTCGGCGCTGGTCCTGCGGGCCTGTCGGCCGCGCACCGTCTGGCGATGCTCGGTCACGACGTCACCGTCTATGACAGCAAGGACAAGGCCGGCGGTCTGAACGAATTCGGTATTGCCGCCTACAAGTCCACCAATGATTTCGCCGCGCGCGAAGTCGATTGGCTGCTGCAGATCGGCGGTATTTCAATGGAATACGGCAAAAAGCTCGGGTCGGAGCTGTCGCTTGAGGCGCTGAAAGGCGACTTTGACGCGGTGTTCCTGTCCATCGGTCTTGGCGGCGTCAACGCGCTGCGCAGCGAAGGCGAAGACAAGGATGGCGTGCGCGATGCAGTGGACTTCATCGCCGATCTGCGTCAGGCTGACGATCTGACCACGCTGCCCGTGGGTCGTAATGTCGTGGTCATTGGTGGCGGCATGACGGCGGTCGATGCCGCTGTGCAGTCGAAACTTCTGGGCGCCGAAAACGTCACCATCGCCTATCGCCGTGGCCGCGATGCCATGGGCGCCAGCCGGTTTGAACAGGATCTGGCGGCCTCCAAGGGCGTCAAGCTGATGTTCAACGTGATGCCCAAGGCGATCCATGGCAACGGTGCCGCTGCCGAGATTGAGCTGGAATACACAGAGGTCAAGGATGGCCGCGTAACCGGCACTGGCGAGACCCTGCGCCTGGCAGCGGATCAGATCTACAAGGCGATTGGTCAGACCCTTGAGGGACAGCCCGACGGGCTGGAGATCGACGGTGGCAAGATCAAGGTCTCGGAAACCGGGCGCACCTCGGTTGCCGGTGTCTGGGCCGGGGGCGACTGTGCCTCGGGTGGCGAAGACCTGACCGTGACCGCCGTGGCCGAGGGCCGCGATGCCGCAATGGACATTCATTCCAGCCTGATGGGCTAAGCCAGTCGGTCCTCCCGCATCATCAGGGAGGGCAGGCGAGCATGAAAAGGAACAGACAAATGGCTGATCTGACATCTGAATTTCTGGGGATCAAATCTCCGAACCCGTTCTGGCTGGCCTCGGCGCCGCCGACTGACAAGGAATACAACGTCCGCCGCGCCTTTGAGGCTGGCTGGGGCGGTGTGGTCTGGAAGACCCTCGGTTCCGAAGGCCCGCCAGTGGTCAACGTCAACGGGCCGCGTTACGGCGCGATCTGGGGCGCGGACCGGCGTCTGCTAGGTCTCAACAATATCGAGCTGATCACCGACCGCAGCCTTGAGACCAACCTTGAGGAAATCACCCGCGTCAAGAAGGACTACCCGGACCGCGCGGTGATCGTCTCCATCATGGTGCCTTGCGAGGAAGAAGCCTGGAAGGCGATCCTGCCCAAGGTCGAAGCCACGGGTGCCGACGGGATCGAGCTGAACTTCGGCTGCCCGCACGGTATGGCCGAACGTGGCATGGGCTCTGCCGTGGGGCAGGTGCCGGAATACATCCAGATGGTCACGGAATGGTGCAAGAAATACTATTCCAAGCCGGTGATCGTGAAGCTGACGCCGAACATCACCGATGTGCGCTTCCCGGCCCGCGCGGCCAAGGCGGGCGGCGGCGATGCGGTGAGCCTGATCAACACCATCAACTCCATCGTCTCGGTTGACCTCGACAACATGGCGCCCGAGCCGACCATCGGCGGCAAGGGTACCCACGGTGGCTATTGCGGCCCGGCGGTAAAGCCGATTGCCATGAACATGGTTGCGGAAATCGCCCGCGACCCGCAGACACATGGCCTGCCGATCTCGGCCATCGGCGGCGTCACCACCTGGAAAGATGCGGCTGAATTCATGGCGCTTGGCGCGGGCAACGTTCAGGTCTGCACCGCGGCGATGACCTATGGCTTCAACGTGGTGAAAGAGATGATCTCGGGCCTGTCCACCTGGATGGACGAAAAGGGCTACACCTCGACCCAGGACTTCATCGGCATGGCGGTTCCGAACGTGACCGACTGGCAGTATCTGGATCTGAACTATGTCGCCAAGGCAAAGATCAGCCAGGATGACTGCATCAAATGCGGTCGCTGCTTTGCCGCCTGCGAAGATACCTCGCACCAGGCCATCGAGATGAGCGAAGACCGCACATTCACGGTGAAAGATGACGAATGCGTCGCCTGTAACCTGTGTGTCAACGTCTGCCCGGTCGAAGGCTGCATCACCATGGAAGAGGTGCCCGCCGGTCAGGTTGACTTGCGCACCGGCAAGGTGGTGTCGGATCAATACGCCAACTGGACGACGCATCCGAACAACCCCTCGGCCACGGCTGCTGAGTGAGCTTTCGCTCTTAACGTTTTGATAACAAATAAAGAGGGGCGTCCGATGCGGGCGCCCCTTTTGCTGTTTCATGTAGTGTGACGTGGGGTAGTTAACCCGTTGGCGTCAGCATGCGCCGATAGAAGGTATCCAGGAACGCAGGTGCTGCCTCGAACGGATCTTCTTCTCCCATCAGGGTGCGGACCTGAACGTCGAAATCCGCATAGTGTTGGGTCAGCGACCAGATCGAAAAAATCAGATGTTTGGGGTGGCTGGGCTGCAGTTTTCCGTCGTCCATCCAGCCTTGGATTACGGCAGCTTTTTCCTCGACCAGCTGTTTCAGATCGGTCGAAAGCGCCTCCAGCATACGCGGCGCGCCTTGCACGATTTCATTGGCAAACAGTCGGCTTTCACGGGGGAAGTCCTGGCTCATCTGCAATTTGCGCTGCACATAGGCCAGCATTTCCTCCAGCGGCTCACCCTCGGGATCCAACTCCCGCAAGGGGTCCAGCCAGGTATCCAGAAGTTCCGAGAGCAGCGCGGTGAAAATCGCCTCTTTCGACGGGAAATAGTACAGCAGATTTGGCTTCGACAGCCCGGCCTCACCCGCGATCTGATCCACGGTGGCGCCACGGAAACCATGGGTGGAAAACACCTCAAGCGCGGCGTCGAGGATGGCGGCGCGATTCTTTTTCTGAATGCGGGTTGGGGATCTGTCCTTGGGCATTGGCGGGTTTTCTGTCCTTGGGTGTCCGGGCGTCGGAAGAACGCCTCTATTTCACACATTTCACCTGTAAACCAAGTGTTTTCCCAGTCCTTGTGACGCAATTTCTTGACTGACTGCGCCCTCATGGTAGCTTGAGTTTGACCAGTTGGTCAAATCCGGTCCGAAAAGACTTTGACCAACGCTTCAAAGCCACCAAAATGGCGCCAAGCCAAAAATAGCCCGCAAAACAGACGGGACCAACAGGAAGGAAGCTGCGATGACGTCGCTTGGACAGAATCTGAAGATCAATGGCGATCGGCTGTGGGACAGTCTGATGGAGATGGCCAAGATCGGCCCCGGCGTTGCGGGCGGCAACAACCGTCAGACCCTGACCGATGAAGATGCCGAAGGGCGCGCCCTGTTCCAGAAATGGTGCGAGGATGCCGGATGCACCATGGGGCTCGATCAGATGGGCAATATGTTTGCCCGCCGCGAAGGCACCGATCCCGATGCGCTGCCGGTCTATGTGGGTTCGCACCTTGATACCCAGCCGACGGGCGGCAAATACGACGGCGTGCTTGGGGTTCTGGGCGGCCTCGAATTAATCCGCTCGCTCAACGATATGAATATCAAGACAAAACACCCCATTGTGGTGACCAATTTCACCAATGAGGAAGGCACCCGTTACGCCCCGGCGATGCTGTCGTCCGGGGTTTTTGCCGGCATCCATACGCAGGACTGGGCCTATGACCGCGAAGATGCGGAAGGCAAGAAATTCGGTGATGAGCTGAAGCGGATCGGCTGGCGCGGTGACGAAGAAGTCGGCGCCCGCAAGATGCACGCCTTCTTTGAACTGCATATCGAACAGGGCCCGATCCTTGAGGCTGAAGGCAAGGATATTGGCGTTGTCACCCATGGGCAGGGGCTGAGCTGGACGCAGGTGACGATCACCGGCAAGGATGCGCACACCGGGTCGACCCCGATGCCGATGCGCCGCAATGCCGGCCTTGCCATGGCGCGAGTGCTGGATGCGGTGGACGAAATCGCATGGTCCCATGCGCCGCATGCGGTTGGCGCGGCAGGTCATATCGATGTCTTCCCCAATTCGCGCAACGTGATCCCCGGCAAAGTGGTTTTCACTGTCGATTTCCGCAGTCCCGAGCTGGAGGTGATCGAGGATATGGAACTGCGCCTGCGGGAGCAGGGACAGGAAATCGCCGATGCCATGGGCGTGCAGATCGAGTTCGAGAAGGTCGGCGGCTTTGATCCGGTGAAATTCGATGATGCCTGCGTGACGGCAGTGCGCAGCGCCGCCGAGCGGCTGGGCTATTCCCACCTCGACATTATCTCGGGTGCCGGCCATGATGCCTGCTGGATCAACCGCGTGGCACCGACCGCAATGGTCATGTGCCCCTGTGTCGACGGGCTAAGCCACAATGAAGCCGAAGAGATCAGCAAGGACTGGGCCGAAGCAGGGGCAAACGTCCTGTTCCACGCCGTGGTCGAAACTGCTGAGATCGTGGAATAATCCGGTGACCCTCAAGCCCATGTTCCGGACCCTGCTGTTGCGGCGGATGGTCCTACGGTGATCGGCGCCGGCCTCTCCATCCCCGATCGGATCAAACATCTGATCGAGACGGAGGTCGCTGAATTCCCAATCACCAGTAACGTGGGCTTTGAAACCCTTGCCGCCTTTCGCAGCGCGCTGTGCGAGCCGGAAGAGGTCACCGTCAATTTTTCCGGCGGCCTGACACAGGACTGTTGGGCCGTCACCCAGCTGAATGGCGACTACCGGGTGATATATCTGCCGCTGGCGGGCTACTTCTCGCTTTGCGTTGAATCTGTTTTCGGCCCGCTCGACATCGGCGTACACGGACATGCAATCGGTTGTTTCAGTTCAGTCTGAAACGGATCGAACATATAAATAACAGGGAGTTAGAAACCATGAGTAAAGTCATCAAGAACGGGACCATCGTCACGGCTGACCTCACCTACAAGGCCGACGTGCTGATCGAAAACGGTGTGATCACCGAAATCGGCCCCGATCTGAAGGGGGACGAGCAGTTGGACGCGACCGGCTGTTACGTGATGCCGGGCGGGATCGACCCGCACACCCATCTGGAAATGCCTTTCATGGGGACCTATTCCTCGGATGATTTCGAAAGCGGTACCCGCGCAGGTCTGGCGGGCGGCACCACCATGGTTGTCGACTTTGCCCTGCCGAACCCGGGCGAAAGTCTGCTGGATGCGCTAAAACGCTGGGACAACAAATCGACCCGCGCCAACTGCGACTATTCCTTCCACATGGCCGTGACATGGTGGGGCGAGCAGGTCTTTGACGAGATGAAGACCGTGATCGAAACCCGCGGCATCAACACCTTCAAGCATTTCATGGCCTATAAAGGCGCGCTGATGGTGAACGATGATGAGCTGTACTCCTCCTTCCAGCGCCTGTCGGAACTGGGCGGTATCGCCATGGTGCACGCTGAAAACGGCGATGTGGTGGCCGAGCTGAGCGCCAAACTTCTGGCCGAGGGCAACAACGGCCCCGAGGGGCACGCCTATTCCCGCCCGCCGCAGGTCGAAGGCGAGGCCACCAACCGCGCCATCATGATCGCCGATATGGCCGGTGTGCCGCTTTATGTGGTGCATACCTCCTGCGAGGACAGCCACGAGGCCATCCGCCGCGCCCGCATGCAAGGCAAACGCGTCTGGGGTGAGCCGCTGATCCAGCACCTGACGCTGGATGAAAGCGAGTATTTCAACCAGGACTGGGATCACGCCGCGCGCCGGGTGATGTCGCCGCCGTTCCGCAACAAAAAGCATCAGGACAGCCTCTGGGCGGGTCTTCAGTCCGGTTCGCTGTCTGTCGTGGCGACCGACCACTGCGCCTTCTCGACCGAGCAGAAACGCTATGGCGTGGGCGATTTCACCAAGATCCCGAATGGCACCGGCGGCCTTGAAGACCGTATGCCGATGCTGTGGACCCACGGTGTTGAAACCGGCCGCCTGACGCCGAATGAATTCGTGGCCGTCACCTCGACCAACATCGCCAAGATCCTGAATTGCTATCCGAAAAAAGGTGCGGTTCTGGTGGGCGCCGATGCCGATCTGGTGGTACTGGACCCGAACAAGACCAAGACCATCAGCGCCGAGACTCAGCAGTCCTCCATCGACTACAACGTCTTCGAAGGCAAGGAGGTCAAAGGCCTGCCGCGCTTTACCCTGACGCGCGGCCATGTCGCCGTCTACGACGGGGAGATCCGCACGCAGGAAGGCCACGGCAAGTTCGTCGAGCGCGAGGCCAACACCACCGTCAACAAGGCGCTGTCGACCTGGAAAGAGCTGTCCGCGCCGCGTCCGGTGGAACGGTCCGGTATTCCGGCAACCGGCGTGTAATTGGTATCAAACAGGAGACGGGCCTCCGCACATGGTGGCCCGGCCTCCCGTCCTATTAAGGCAACGACATGTACAACGAAACGACTACCCAGGCCGGATCCCCCCAGGCCGTCGTCGAAGCGCGCAACCTGGACCTGGTGTTTGAAACCAACGACGGGCCGGTGCAGGCGCTGAAGGATGTAAACCTCACCATCAACAAGGGCGATTTCGTCAGCTTCATCGGCCCCTCGGGCTGCGGCAAGACCACCTTTCTGCGGGTGATGGCGGCGCTGGAACACCCGACTGGTGGCAGCATCACGGTTAACGGCATGACCCCGGATGAGGCGCGCCAGAAACGCGCCTATGGCTATGTGTTTCAGGCGGCGGGGCTGTATCCCTGGCGCACCATCGCCAAGAACATCAAGCTGCCGCTTGAGATCATGGGATACTCCAGGGAAGAGCAGGACAAGCGCGTCGCGCAGGTCCTTGAACTGGTGGAACTTTCCGGTTTTGGCGGCAAATACCCCTGGCAATTGTCCGGCGGGATGCAGCAGCGGGCCAGTATCGCCCGCGCGCTGGCCTTTGATGCCGATATCCTGTTGATGGACGAACCCTTTGGCGCGCTGGATGAGATCGTGCGCGATCACCTCAACGAACAGCTGCTGAAGCTTTGGGCGCGTACGGACAAGACCATCGGTTTTGTCACCCACTCGATCCCCGAGGCGGTGTACCTCAGCACCAAGATCGTGGTGATGTCGCCGCGTCCGGGCCGGATCACCGATGTGATCGAAAGCACCCTGCCAAGGGAACGGCCGCTCGATATTCGTGACAGTCAAGAGTTCATCGACATCGCGCACCGGGTGCGCGAGGGTCTGCGCGCGGGGCATTCCGATGACGCATGACCGCACGTTGATCCCGAATGGGGAGGGCAGGCCATGAAGAGCTTTTTTGCCGTTCTCACCGTTGTCGCCGCTATCATTGCCTTCTGGTATGCAGCCTGCGTTCCGATGAACATCAAGGGCGTTCTGGATCAGGCAGAACGGGCAGGGGCCGAAATCACCCCGGCGACTGCCAAGGAACGCCGCGATATGGGCACCTTTGGGTTGGTGGCGAAGAACACTTTTGCCATTGGGGACACTTGGGCGCAGGACCGCCCGCGTTTGCCCGCGCCGCATCAGGTCGCGGTGGAACTGTGGAAAACCACGGTGCAGAAAAAGGTCACCTCGAAGCGTAGCCTGATCTACCACGGGCAGGTGACGCTCTCTGCGACGCTGCTGGGTTTTGCCATCGGCACGGGCCTGGGGATCCTTCTCGCCGTGGGTATCGTGCATTCCAAGGTGATGGATATGTCGGTGATGCCCTGGGCCATTGTCAGCCAGACCATTCCGATCATCGCGCTGGCGCCAATGATCATCGTGGTGCTATATTCCATTGGGGTGCAGGGGATCCTGCCAAAGGCGATCATCTCGGCCTATCTCAGTTTCTTCCCGGTCGTTGTTGGTATGGTAAAGGGCCTGCGCAGTCCCGACGCGATGCAGCTGGACCTGCTGAAGACCTATAGCGCCAGCACCTCGCAGGGTTTTTGGAAGCTGCGGTTGCCGTCCTCGCTGCCGTATCTTTTTGCCTCGCTCAAGATCGGTATCGCCGCCTCGCTGGTGGGGGCCATCGTCGGGGAGCTACCGACTGGCGCGGTTGCGGGCCTTGGCGCGCGGCTTCTGGCAGGCAGTTACTATGGGCAGACGGTGCAGATCTGGTCGGCGCTGTTCGCAGCGGCCATTCTGGCGGCGCTTCTGGTGGCGCTTCTGGGGCTGATCGAACGGGTAGTTCTTAAACGCATGGGGATGAGCGCATGATCGAAGTTGTTATTGCTGCTCTGGTCTGGATCGCGGGCTGGTGGATCAACAGCCGTTTGGCCAATAGTCCCGCGGCCAAGACGCAAGCGGTGAAACTGGCCGTCCCGCTGATCTTTGGCGTGACCGTGCTGATCGTCTGGGAACTCTTGGTGCGGGGGCTTGAGGTCTCCATGGTGATCCTGCCTGCGCCTTCGCTGATCGCGGCGCGTTTTGCCACCTCGATCCCGATCCTGTGGCAGGATTTCTCCCAGACCTTCATCAAGGGGGCTTTGTCCGGCTACATCATGGGCTGCGTGGCTGCGCTGCTGATGGCGGTGGCTGTGGATCGCAGCGACTTCCTGCGCCGGGGGCTGCTGCCCGTGGGTAACTTTGTCGCGGCGCTGCCGATTGTCGGTACCGCGCCCATTCTGGTGATGTGGTTCGGCTTTGACTGGCAGTCCAAGGCGGCGGTTGTCGTGGTGATGGTCTTCTTCCCGATGCTGGTGAACACGGTTGCCGGTCTTCGGGAAACCTCGGCCATGCAGCGCGACCTGATGCAAACCTACGCGGCGAGCTATTGGCAGAGCTTTTTCAAGCTGCGCCTGCCGGCTGCGCTGCCCTTCATCTTCAACGGGCTGAAGATTTCCACGACGCTGGCGCTGGTTGGCGCAATCGTTGCGGAGTTCTTTGGCTCGCCCACCGTGGGCATGGGCTTCCGGATTTCCACCAGCGTCGGCCAGCTGGCGCTGGATATGGTCTGGGCCGAAATCCTGGTGGCCGCGCTGGCCGGGTCCGCCTTTTATGGCGTGATCGCACTGGTCGAGAAAACACTGACCTTCTGGCACCCTTCGCAGCGGGGCTGAAGAGTGATCCACCACCCGGAAATACGTCTTCGGGTGGTGGCAAGAACGGCGCTGCGGCCCATGGTTGAACGGTAAAAATGCCGTGGATAGCATGGGCGCAGCGCGCTGCTTAATCCTTGCGCGCGGGCAGCGATGCCCAAGTTTGATATAGAAAAAAACTTTGAACAAATGGTCAAATTCGCGCAAGCTCTATCCATAACAACAGGGAGAACCTACCAATGAAACACATTCTGACAGCCGCCGCGCTGGCGCTTGGCGCAGCCGGAGCCGCGCAGGCAGCCGACGACGTTAAGCTGCAGTTGAAATGGGTGACACAGGCACAGTTCGCTGGCTATTACGTGGCGCTCGACAAAGGGTTTTACGAAGAAGAAGACCTGAACGTCACCATCCTGCCTGGCGGCCCGGATATCGCTCCGACGCAGGTGATCGCAGGTGGTGGCGCTGATGTGACCGTCGAATGGATGCCTGCCGCGCTGGCAGCCCGCGAAAAGGGCCTGCCGCTGGTCAATATCGCACAGCCGTTTAAGTCCTCGGGCATGATGCTGACCTGCTGGAAAGACACCGGCATTTCCGAGCCTGCGGACCTGGCCAACAGGACCCTGGGCGTGTGGTTCTTCGGCAATGAATTCCCCTTCATGAGCTGGATGAGCAAGCTGGGCATCTCCACCGAAGGTAAGGGTGAGATGGGCGTCGAAGTGCTGAAGCAGGGTTTCAATGTGGACCCGCTGCTGCAGCGTCAGGCCGACTGCATCTCGACCATGACCTATAACGAATACTGGCAGGTCATTGACGCAGGCGTCTCCCCGGATGAGCTGGTGACCTTCAAGTACGAAGATCAGGGCGTCGCGACGCTGGAAGACGGTCTTTATGTGCTCGAGGAAAACCTCAGCGACGAAGCCTTCACCGACAAGATGGAGCGTTTCGTGCGCGCCTCGATGAAAGGCTGGAAATACGCCGAGTCGAACCCGGATGAAGCGGCCGAGATCGTGCTGGACAACGACGCCTCGGGCGCACAGACCGAAATGCACCAGAAGCGCATGATGAGCGAAGTTGCCAAGCTGACCGCAGGTAGCAACGGCGCGCTGGATGTGGCCGACTATGAGCGTACGGTTGAAACCCTGCTGACAGGCGGTTCTGCCCCGGTGATCACCAAGACGCCCGAAGGCGCCTGGACCCATGCCATCACCGATGCAGCCCTGAAATAAGGCTTTTCGGGCACGGCCCGGATTAAAATGACCCGCCGCTGCGCTCTGCAGTGGCGGGTTTTTTCATGCCTGTTTGGTTGAAGCCTGGGCTGGCGCCTCAGGATTGTTCCAGGAACCCGCCGTAAAGCCCCTGTTTGAAAACCAGCCCTTTGCCCGCCTGCCTGGTGAAGCCGATCACTTGGCCGAGGATGATCGTGTGATCGCCCGCGTGATGGGCGCTGTGGGCGGCGCAGTCAAACCGCGCAATCACTCCATCAAGGTGTGGTGTCCCATCCTCGGCGGCTTGCCAGTCAACCGGGGCAAAATCATCGCCGCTGCGGGCGAAATGGATCGCCAGATCCAGCTGGTCCTGCGCCATGACATGAATGGAAAACCGCTGCGCCGAGACAAAGGCATCGTGCCGCAGGGAACTGCGCGCCGGGCACCAGAGCAGCAGGGGCGGATCCATCGACACCGAGGTGAAACTGTTGGCGGTGATCGCCAGCGGCCCGTTTTCCGTCAAGGTGGTGATCACGGTGACGCCAGTCGCGAAACATCCCAGTGCGTCGCGATAGGCCCGGAGGGTCTCCGGGCCGGGGGTGATTGTGGTTTCCGGCATGTCGCGCGCCTTCTGTCAGGTCTTGCTCCCGACCTGCCATGCGTCGCCCTGTTTGTCCACAGGGTTCAGGTCCTGCAAAAGGCGACCGTGCTGGCGTGTCTGCGCGACCACATCCCTCAGCGTGGTAAACCCGCGTGCCTCCAGCATCGGCAGCATCCGGCACAGGACCTCGGCCGTGGCGCGGGCATCGCCAAGCGCGGTATGCCGCAGCGCCGCCGGGATGGTCACATCCAGCCTCTCACAGAGTGCATCCAGCGTATGCGGCACCGAGGCGCCGAACAGGACCGCGCTCAGCAGCACCGTATCCAGTACCGGGTGATCCCATGTCAGGCCGCTTTTCTTGGCGGCGCGGCGCAGGAATGCCATGTCAAAGGGCGCATTATGCGCGACGATTACCGCGTCCGTCGCGAAATGATGGAAGGTGGCAGAAACGCTTGTGATGT
Organism: Pseudophaeobacter sp. A-200-2; assembly: GCF_041008815.1. Classification (NCBI taxonomy): domain Bacteria; kingdom Pseudomonadati; phylum Pseudomonadota; class Alphaproteobacteria; order Rhodobacterales; family Roseobacteraceae; genus Pseudophaeobacter; species Pseudophaeobacter sp. A-200-2. The sequence continues at coordinate 118,674 of NZ_JAXGFU010000008.1, forward strand.
CGGGGGCGTCTTTCACCATGGCATCGGTGACACCGTGCACCCGGGTGGAGGCCGCCGGGATCGGCGCGCCGGGATTGACCAGAAGGTCCAGAGTTTCACCTTCGACGATGCGGCCGCGCAGAACCCGCAGCGCACCCAACTGCACAACGTGGTCCTTATGCGGCAGCAGACCGGTGGTTTCGGTGTCAAACACGGCAAAAGACAGATCGGACAGGGGCCTGTCCTCGATCCTGCGCGTCGCGGGATTGAGCAGGGCAAAGTCATAGATCAGCGGGCGGGCGGCCTCGGGTGGGATTTCCGCCTCGGCGCTGTCAAAGATCACGACATAGCCATGCGAATCCCCGAGCGGTTTCAGCTGTACGCCATAGGTCTGGCGTCCATCGGTGCCGGTGATACGGGCGCTGACCTCCTTGCCGGTGCGGATCATCTTCTTATGGGCGGCCTCCAGCAGGTCGCGTTCGAGGTAGTCACCCAGCGAGGCGCCAAGGCGGGCAGGGGCGATCTGGGACAGAACCGCCGCGGCCTGCGCGTCATATAGAACGATCCGGTGATCGGGCGCCGCCATCACGGTAGCAACGGGAACCTCGGAAAGCAGCGTTGTCAGCCGGGCCTTTTCCGCTTCCAGCCTCTCGGTCTCACGGGCGATGGCCTCGGCGGTGGAGAGGGTCGCGGCGCCCAGCTGACCAGCCAGATCCGAGGCCGCCGGGGCCAAATCGCCAAGGTAGCGCGCCGTGTTCTGATCCAGCGCGGAAGTGACGCCACCATGGGCCCGTGCGCGCAGATGCGCGGCCAGCCGTTCGATCGGCTTGGCGACGTTTTCATCAAACAGAAGCCAGATCCCGGCGCAAATCCCAAGGATGGCAAAGAGGCTGAGCGCGCCGGAAAACACGAAGGCATCCAAAAGCTCTGGCGCGGCGGCCCGGGTATAACCGATCCATAGGGCGACCACGACGGCGGCGATTGCGGCAAGCGCGATCAGGCAGAAAAACAGGAAAATCCGCAGTCTGAGGCTCAGCCGTGTCAGCATCAGACCGCTCCGCAGAATGTGGTCAGAAGGCCGTCGTCTTCGGGTGGGGTGATCCAGTCAACTGCCGCATCATTGGTCCCAAAGGCGCCGCCAGAGGCCACCACGGCGCGGCGCCAGCCGGTGCAGTCCAGCCGCGCGGTCAGGGTACTGACAGGGGACCAACGGCCAAAGAAATAGACTTCTGCCAGATATTGCCCGGGCAGCTCGGCATGGCGTTTCGCGCTGGCCACATCAACCGCGGCGAACCGTTCAGTATAGGGCACAAGATAGGTCCAGGGCCGGTAAAGGCTGCGGTTCTGACCGGTTTCAGCCACCACGACCCCATCGGGCAGGGCAGCGCGGGTGCGATCGTACCAGCCGTATTCCGAAGCAATCGTAACGCCGATCATTGCCAGGGCAGCGGCCACAGGCGCCAGCCATTTTGGCAGCCGTCCGCCGCTGATCCGTCCCGCCAGCATGACGACGCCTGCCACGGCAATACCGGCAAAAATCACCGCGATCAGTTCCAGAAACATCCGTGTTCCTCCCTCGTTGCTGGCCTCAGCCCAGCATTCCCTTGCCGTGTCCCAGCGCCGATTGCATGGTCTTTACCACAACAAAGGCATCGCGCAGATGACTTCGCTCAAAATCCGACAGATCGGAGGGCGCCAGGAAGTTGTCGGGCGCTGTACCGCTGCGAATCTGGTCTGCCTGATGGGTCAGCCGGGTTTCGGCAATCAGATCATAGGCATCCAGCAGATCCCGCGCGCCGGAAGGGCTAAGAGCCGAGGTCAGCGCCGCCGCCTCCAACCGGGCGCGCGTGTTGACCGGGGTGAGCCGCGCCTGCAAGGCATAGATCCGCCCCAGATCGACCACCGGCACCACGCCGTTGTGTTTCAGATCCAGCGTATTGCGATGCTCACCCGAGCGGATAGTGGCAATCCCGCGCAAGAGACCAAGCGGCGGCGTGTGTTTCAGCGAATTCGAAATCATATGGGCGGTAAAGATGGAGTTGGCACTGGCCGCCTGTAGCACTTCCTCTTGCAGTCCGTTGAACAGATCACGGTTGCCGCCGATGGGCCGCAGGTCAAACATCACCGAAGCCAGAATCTGCGCCATGGGATCGGGGGTCTTGATCCAGCCGTCAAAATACTGCCGCCATATGCGCAAGGGCTGACGCCAGCGCGGGGTGGTCGCCATCATGTCGCCGGGGCAATAGACATAGCCGCAGGTATTGAGCCCGTCGCAGACAAATTGCGCCAGCGCCTCGAAATAGGGGGCGTCATCCTCTTGCATGGCATCATCGATCATCAGGCAGTTGTCCTGATCCGAAACCCCCGTCTGTTCCTGCCGCCCCTGCGACCCGCAGGCCAGCCACAGGTAAGGCACGGGCGGCGGGCCAAGGCGCTCTTCGGCCAGCGCCAGCAGGCGCCGGGTGGCGGCATCGGCGATATCGGTGATCAGGCGGGTGACCACCTCGTGCCGGTTGCCGCCAGCCACCAGTTGCAGCAGCAGGGCCGGAATGCGGTCGCTGACCCTGGCCATGGCAGCGGCATCCGGAGCGCTGGCGATTTCGGCAATCATCTCGGCCGAGCTCATCGCCTGAAGGCGCGTCAGGTCGGTCTGGGTGACGATCCCCGACAGCTTGCCCGCATCCACCACGGGAACATGGCCGATCCGATGCTCCATCATCGCGTGCAGCACATCGGATGCGATGGCTGAGGAAGGCAGCGTCAGTGGATCGCGCGTCATGATCTTGGCGACGGGGGTGGAGATGGGCAGGCCCTCTGCCAGAACCTTTTCGGTCAGGTCGCGGTTGGTGAGAATGCCTTCCAGCGTGTCTCCATCGGTCACGCAGACTGAAGAGATATGATGCTCCCGCATCAATTGCGCGGCGCTTTGACAGGTGAGGCCGCTGGAGCAGGTGATCGGCTGAGTGGCCATGAAATCAGCAACCCGGCGGGTGGCAAGGCTGCTTTGCGCAGGTCCGCCCGGGCGGCGACGGTCGAAAAAGCGCGCCACCTTGGGTTCGGCCTGCATCAGCGCATCGAAATCGGCGCGCGGCAGGAGCAAAAGCGCGCTCTCGGCGTTGGCAGAGGCGGTGGTAACAGCGATGCCGTCCCGGGTGAGACCACGCTCGCCAAAGGAATTGCGTGGCCCCAGGATGGAGACGGCCATACCGTTCTCGTCAAAGACTTCCACCTCGCCGTGATGCACGAGGTAGAGACCCTGCATTGGCGCACCAAGGGCATAGATCTCTTCGCCCGCATTGGCGTGGATCACCTCGAACTTCGGCGCAAGCTGCGCAAGGCGCGCGGCATCTAGGCTGTCATAGGGGTGCACCGTCTTCAGGAACTGGATCAGACCGTCTGGGGAAAGGGGCATGTCAAAAGCCTGTTGGATAAGCCGGGATAAAAGTCATCCTGCCCGAGTGTGCCCGGACAGGATGGTGAGGAAAAGAGGGCGGGCCAGAATACCGAGGGAGGCGGCCCGCCCGGGGAGGAAACCCTCGATCAGTGGTCCTGGGCAGCCCCTGCACCGCGCGGGATGCGGACGCTTTCCACCAGCTCTTCGATCTCGGCCGGGATGGCGTCGGTCGATTTGGACACGAAATAGGCCACCGCAAAGTTCACCATCGCGCCAACCGCACCAAAGGAGGTGGATTTGATGGTGCCCAGCAGCGGATCTGCATCCGTGAAGCTGTTGGTGCCAGGGATGAAGAACCAGCCCTTATGCAGGAAGATATAGATCAGCGTGACCAGCAGACCTGCGATCATGCCTGCAACCGCGCCTTTGTTGTTCACCTTGGTGAAGATGCCCATCATCAGCGCCGGGAAGATCGAGGCCGCCGCCAGACCAAAGGCCAGCGCCACGGTCTGCGCTGCAAAGCCCGGAGGGTTGAGGCCCAGATAGGTGGCCACCGCGATGGCAACCGCCATGGCAACACGGGCCGAAAGAAGCTCGCCTTTTTCCGAGATGTTCGGATTGATCGAGCCCTTGATCAGGTCGTGCGACACCGCCGAAGAGATCGCCAACAGCAGACCCGCCGCAGTAGACAGCGCCGCCGCCAGACCGCCTGCAGCCACCAGACCGATCACCCAAGAGGGCAGGTTGGCGATTTCGGGGTTGGCCAGCACCAGGATATCCCGGTTGAACTTGGTCAGCTCATTACCCTGCCAGCCGTTCTCCTCGGCTTTGGCCTGCATCTCGGCGTTCTTGTCGTTGTAATACTGGATCTTGCCGTCGCCGTTCTTGTCTTCCCAGTCCAGCAGGCCGGTTTTCTGCCAGGTGGCCATCCAGTCATAGCGGGCGTCATTCTCGATCTGCTCGACCGAGACCGCTTCGCTGTTTGTGCCATTGGGCCACATCATGTCGGTGATGTTGAGACGGGCCATGGCGCCAACAGCCGGGGCAGTCAGATACAGCAGCGCGATGAAGACCAGCGCCCAGCCTGCGGACCAGCGTGCATCGGACACCTTGGGAACGGTGAAGAAGCGCATGATCACGTGCGGCAGACCGGCTGTACCGATCATCAGCGACAGGGTGAACAGCACCATGTTCAGCGTATCGGCGTGGTGGGCGGTATATTCATTGAAACCCAGCTCGCGCACGATGGCGTCGAGTTTCGCCAGAAGAGGCTCACCCGAGGCAACGTGATCGCCAAAGAGACCCAGCGCCGGGATCGGGTTGCCAGTGAGTTGCAGCGAGATGAAGATGGCCGGAATGGTATAGGCCATGATCAGCACGACATATTGCGCGACCTGCGTATAGGTCACGCCCTTCATGCCTCCGAAGACCGCATAGGCAAAGACCACACAGGCACCGATCAGCAGGCCTGCGGTGTTGGACACCTCAAGGAAGCGACCAAAGGCAACGCCCACGCCAGTCATCTGACCGATCACGTAGGTGGTGGAGGCGACGATCAGGCAGATCACCGCCACGATACGCGCGGTCGGGCTGTAGAAGCGGTCGCCGATGAATTCCGACACGGTGAACTTGCCGAACTTGCGCAGGTAAGGCGCCAGCAGCAGTGCCAGCAGCACGTAGCCACCGGTCCAGCCCATCAGGAAGGAGGAGTTGTCATAGCCGGTAAAGGCGATGAGACCCGCCATCGAGATGAAGGAGGCTGCCGACATCCAGTCCGCTGCCGTGGCCATGCCGTTGGTGACGGGATGCACACCCCGGCCGGCCGCATAGAATTCAGATGTGGAGCCAGCACGGGCCCAGATCGCGATGCCGATGTAGAGCGCAAAGGACGCGCCCACGAACAGCAGGTTGATGGTAAACTGGTCCATGATCATTCCTCCTCGACGCCGAATTCACGGTCGAGACGGTTCATCCGCCAGGCGTAGAAAAAGATCAGGCCCAAGAAGACCAGGATCGATCCCTGCTGGGCAAACCAGAAGCCCAGGTCGGTGCCGCCGACGGCGATGCCCGAGAGCATCGGGCGCAGCAGAATGCCGAAACCGAATGAAACGACAGCCCAGATCACCAGGCTGATGAGAATGATGCGCACATTGGCCTGCCAATAGCCCTTGTCGGCCTCGGCTGCCTTTGCGGCATTGGTTGTGTGGTCCGCCATGGCGGCTCCTCCTTGCTACGGGTTCTGCCTGCCTTGCGCCGGGCGCTGGGCAAGCCTTCTCTGTTTGCCTGCGGCGCCCGCGTTGAAACGGGCAGCCATCAGGCATTAGTCCTTTGGTCGCCAAAGCGGGCTTTGGCGGTCCATCGGGTATTTCAGGGTTTGGGATGGCCCCCCGGCGGCCGCAGGGGGCGACCGGGGATCCGGGTCTTGGCCGGGCCTAGGGCGCGGCGGTCTTTACAATCTTTGCCAACCCTTCGGCGACCGCATCGATCTGGCCCATGGCGTCGATCTTCTGCAGCACGCCCTTGCCGTCGTAATAAGCGATCAGCGGGGCTGTCTGTTCGTGATAGGCCGCAAGACGGCTTGCCACGGTTTCGGCATTGTCATCGGCGCGCCGCTTCATCTCGGTGCCGCCGCATTTGTCGCAGGTGCCAGCAACTTTCGGCTGTTTGAACGTGTCGTGATAGCCTTCACCGCAGCCCGCGCAGGTGTAACGCCCGGCCACGCGGGCCACCATGGCGTCGTCGTCCACCTCAAGGCTGATGGCGGCGTTGATCTTCTGACCGGTTTCGGACAGCAGCGCATCCAGCGCCTCGGCCTGAACGGCGGTGCGGGGGAAACCATCAAGGATCACGCCCTTGGCGCAGTCGGGTTCGCCCAGACGGTCGCGCAGGATGGCGATCACGATCTCATCAGAGACCAGACCACCGGATTCCATCACGGATTTCGCGGCTTTGCCGGCCTCGGTGCCTGCAGCCACGGCGGCGCGCAGCAGATCACCAGTCGACAGCTGCACCAGACCAAAGCTGTCTTCCAGCATGCGGGCCTGTGTGCCCTTCCCGGCGCCCGGAGGGCCGAGAAGGATCAGAACGGCAGGGCGGGTCATCACATTCGTCGACATGCGGTTACCCCTTGTTTGCGCGGTTGGCGATCAGATCGTCCACCACCGACGGATCGGCGAGGGTCGAGGTATCGCCCAGCGAGCCAAAGTCGTTTTCAGCGATCTTGCGCAGGATGCGGCGCATGATCTTGCCCGAGCGGGTTTTCGGCAGGCCGGGCGCCCATTGGATCACGTCCGGGCTGGCAATCGGGCCGATTTCGGTCCGAACCCATGTGCGCAACTCCTTAAGCAGCTCGTCCGAAGGCTCGCGGTCGTTCATCAGGGTGACATAGCAATAGATGCCCTGTCCCTTGATCTCATGCGGGTAGCCCACCACGGCGGCCTCGGCCACTGCGGCATGCGCCACCAACGCACTTTCGACCTCGGCGGTGCCCATGCGGTGACCGGAGACGTTGATCACATCATCGACGCGGCCGGTGATCCAGTAATCGCCATCTGCGTCGCGGCGGCAGCCGTCACCGGTGAAATAATAGCCCTTGTAGTCGGCGAAATAGGTTTTCTCGAACCGTTCGTGATCGCCCCAGACGGTGCGCATCTGACCGGGCCAGCTGTCCTTGATGCACAGGACACCTTCGACACCGTTGCCTTCGATCTCTTCTCCGGATTGCGGGTCCAGAACCACCGGTTTGACGCCAAAGAAGGGCTTCATCGCCGCGCCGGGTTTCAGCGCATGGGCACCGGGCAGGGGGGTCATCAGGTGACCGCCGGTTTCGGTCTGCCACCAGGTGTCGACGATGGGGCATTTGCCCTTGCCAACGACATCATTGTACCAGTTCCAGGCTTCCGGGTTGATCGGTTCACCCACTGTGCCCAGCAGGCGCAGCGAGGACAGATCGCATTTTTCGACCCATTCGTTGCCCTGACCCATCAGCGCGCGCAGAGCGGTGGGAGCGGTGTAGAACTGGTTGACCTTGTGCTTTTCGCAGACCTGCCAGAAGCGGCTGGCGTCGGGGTAGGTCGGCACGCCTTCAAACATCAGCGTGGTGGCACCATTGGCCAGCGGACCATAGACGATATAGCTGTGGCCGGTGACCCAGCCCACATCGGCGGTACACCAGTAGATATCGCCATCGTGGTAATCAAAGGTAATCTCATGCGTCATCGCGGCATAAACCAGATAGCCGCCGGTGGTGTGCACCACGCCCTTGGGCTGACCGGTCGAGCCGGAGGTGTAGAGGATGAACAGCGGATCCTCAGCGTTCATCTCGGCGGGCTTGCAGTAGTCGTTCGCCTCGATCGCCATCTCGTTGTAATCGTAATCGCGCCCGTCGACCCAGGTCGTCTGGCCGCCGGTGCGTTTCACCACGAGGCATTTCACCGTGTCCTTGCAATGCAGCAGCGCCGCATCGGCATTGGATTTCAGCGGCGTCTTGCGGCCACCACGGGGGGCTTCGTCGGCGGTGATGACAACCTTGGCGTCCGACCCGTTGATCCGTGCCGCCAGCGCATCGGGGCTGAAGCCGGCAAAGACGATGGAGTGGATGGCGCCGATCCGGGCGCAGGCCAGCATGGCATAGGCGGCCTCGGGGATCATCGGCATATAGATCACGACCCGGTCGCCTTTGCGCACACCCATGGTTTCCAGGATGTTGGCCATCCGGCAGGTGCGGCGGTGCAGTTCCTTGTAGGTGATGTGCTGAGCGGCCTCGTTCGGGTCGTCCGGCTCGAAGATGATCGCGGTCTGATCGCCACGGGTGTCGAGGTGACGGTCGATGCAGTTGGCCGCCACGTTGAGCGTGCCATCGGCGTACCAATTGATCGACACGTTGCCGAAGTTGTAGTTCACATCCTTCACCGAGGTGAAAGGCTTGATCCAGTCGATCCGTTTGCCCTGTTCACTCCAGAACCCTTCGGGATCTGCGATCGAGGCCGCATACATCTCTTCGTATTTGGCGGCGTCCACATGGGCGCGCGCAACAACGTCGTCCGACGGCGGATACACTTTGCCTTCAGGCTGCGTGGTCATCTTGTGTCCTCCCTGACTTCCCTTCAGTTTGTCACCGGACAGCCACGGGGGCCGGGTGTCAAACCGTTTCCTTCCTCGATGGCCATAATAGGGAAAGTTGAAAATTTGTGAATAAGGGGCCGGAAAGTAACGATTTGTTTGTGAATGAATTTCCTGTGCGCCTTGCGCCTGTAAATTTTCAGGGCAAAATCCCTGCAAAACCCAATTTTTACGGGTGATTGGGAGTCAACGATACCGGCACTCTGCCTGGGCGGGTATGGGGCTTCTGTGCAAGATTTCCGAAGGGAGGGGGTGGTTGCTGTCGATGCGGACATGCGGCAATTCGCGCGCGGATCCGCACGCCGTACCTTTTGCCGGGTTCTGAGGTGGGCTCACGGAGCTGTCAGCAAAACGTCCGGGCCGGGGCTTGGCAGTGCGCCGCCTTACAGGTAGCTTACTGCGCAAGCGTTCCAAAGGACAATGTCCACGACTGCAAGGAACGCAGAATGGGAGAGATACAACATGAATAAACTTCTGACTGCCGCCGTGGCGGCTGCCGCGGGATTTGCAATTGCCGGTGAGGCCGCTGCGACCGAATGGAACGTGTCGGTCTGGGGCAAACGCCGCGCCTTTACTGAGCATGTCGAGAAACTGGCCGAACTGGTCAGCGAAAAGACCGATGGCGCCTTTACCATGAACGTCAGCTATGGCGGCCTGTCGAAACCGCGTGAGAACCTGGACGGGATCTCCATCGGTGCCTTCGAAATGGCACAGTTCTGCGCCGGCTATCACCGCGACAAGAACCCGTCGATCACCGTGCTGGAGCTGCCGTTCCTGGGCGTGAACAACCTGGCCGAAGAAGTTGCCGTCAGCCACGCTGTCTATGCACATCCCGCCGCTGCCAAGGATCTGGCGCGCTGGAATGCCAAGCTGCTGATGACTTCGCCCATGCCCCAGTACAACCTGGTCGGCACCGGCGAGCCCCGCGACGAGCTGGCTGAATTCGACGGCATGCGTGTGCGCGCAACCGGTGGTCTGGGCAAGGCCTTCGAAGCCGTGGGCGGGGTCCCGACCTCGGTGCCCGCGACCGAAGCCTATAACGCGATGGAATCGGGCGTTGTTGATACGGTTGCCTTTGCGCAGCACGCGCATCTGTCCTTTGGCACCATCAACAAGGCAGACTGGTGGACCGCGAACCTGAACCCCGGCACCGTGAACTGCCCGGTTGTGGTCAACACCGATGCCTACGACATGCTGAGCGATGCCGAGCGTGAGGCGCTGGACAGCTCGGTTGACGAGGCGATTGCGCATTACCTCGACAACTACGGCAAGCTGCTGACCAAATGGGACAGCGTGCTGGAAGAAAAAGGCGTTGAGAAAGTCATGATTTCGGAAGAACAGCTGGCCGCGTTCCGCGCCAAGGCTGCCGACCCGATCCGTGAACAGTGGATCAAGGACATGACCGCTCAGGGCATTCCGGGCCAGGAACTCTATGACCTGGTGATGAAAACTCTGGAAGACACACGCGCGGGCAACTAAATCCCGCGTTGCAGGGGCAGGCCGGGACCACTCTCCCGGCCTGTTTTTGTTTCCGTTCTCTTGAAATGAAAGGTGGGGGCCATGGCGGGAAACGCCGCGGTATTGGAAGACGACAGTCTTGTCAGTCGTCTTGACAGACGTTTGTTGCAGGTCGAACAGGTGCTGGCGCTGATCAGCGGTCTGGCGGTCTTTTCTCTTATGGTGCTGGCAGTGGTTTCTGTGGGCGGGCGGAATGCCTTTAACGCCCCGCTGCCGGGGTATGTCGACTGGATCGAACAGGCGATGCCGCTGATCGCCTTCATGGGCATTGCCTATGTGCAGCGCGAAGGTGGTCATATCCGTATGGATATCGTGATTGGTGCCCTGCGCGGCCGGGCCCTGTGGCTGTTCGAACTGTTCTCGGTGCTGTTGATCCTTGCGTTGATGATCTGCCTCGTCTGGGGCAGCTGGGCGCATTTTGCGCGTTCGTTCGATTTCGCCGCGCCCCTGTGGAGCCGTGACAGCTCGATCGACATCGGTATTCCACTCTGGCCGGCCAAATTGCTGGCGCCGGTGGCCTTCTCGGTTCTGTGCTTGCGTCTTGTGCTGCAGGTTTGGGCCTATGGGCGGGCGCTGGTTCTGGGGCTGGACGCTCCGGCAGCAGTGCCGCTGATTCAGGATGCCGCCGCGCAGGCCGCCCATGAGGCAGAGATGCTGACCGGCCATGACGACGCGCCCGGCGACGGCGCCGACAGCCGAAACTCTCAAGGATAGGAAAAGCACATGGAACCGATTGAAATCGGCCTGTGGGTCACGGGTTTTCTGTTGATCCTGGTCGTCACCGGCATGCGCGTTGCCTTTGCCGCAGCTCTGGCCGGTCTGGTGGGGCTGACATGGATCTTCTGGGCCAAGTTTGGCTATGATCCCTCCCGCTTTACAAAGGCGCTGACCATTGCCGTTAAAACCGCCGGGCAGGTGCCGCATTCCAAGGTCTCAAGCCAGGCATTGTCGCTGATCCCGACCTTCATCCTGATCGGCTATCTGGCCTATTACGCAGGTCTGACCAAGGCGCTGTTTGAGGCAGCCAAACGCTGGATCGCCTGGTTGCCGGGCGGGCTTGCGGTTTCGACCGTTTTTGCGACCGCCGGCTTCGCCGCCGTGTCTGGCGCCTCTGTTGCGACTTCGGCGGTGTTCGCACGGATCGCGATCCCGGAAATGCTGGCCATCGGATATAACAAGCAGTTCGCGGCTGGCGTTGTGGCAGCAGGGGGCACGCTGGCCTCGCTAATCCCGCCCTCGGCGATCTTGGTGATCTACGCCATCATCGTTGAACAGGACGTGGGCAAGCTGTTGCTCGCGGGCTTTATCCCCGGCGCCTTCTCCGCAGTGATCTACGGGCTGCTGATCGTCGGCATCGCGATGATCTTCAAAACCGTCGGCCCACCGGTCAAAGGCTTCACTTGGAAGCAGCGGTTTGCGGCCCTGCCGGGCGCGCTGCCGATCATGTTCGTGGTCGTGATCATCATCTTCTTTGTCTACAATCCCTTTGGCGAAGCCTGGGGCACCCCGACAGAAGGGGGCGCACTCGGCGCCTTTGTGGTCTTCCTGATGGCGCTGTGGCGCGGCATGAAATGGGCCGAGCTCAAGTCGGCGCTGCTGGAAACTGCGAAACTGGCGGTGATGATCTTCTCGATTATCTGGGGCGTTCTGATCTACGTGCGCTTCCTCGGTTTTGCCGATCTGCCGGGCGCGTTTTCGGACTGGATCACCTCGCTTGAGATGTCGCCGATGCTGATCCTGATCTGCATCCTCTTGGCCTATGCGGTGCTGGGGATGTTCATGGACGCCATCGGGATGCTGCTGCTGACCTTGCCGGTTGTCTACCCGGCGGTGATGGCGCTGAACGGCGGCGAAGCCGTGTCGGCTGCGGATAGTGCATTCGGCATGAACGGCACCATGTGTGCGATCTGGTTCGGCATTCTGGTTGTGAAGATGGCTGAGTTCTGCCTGATTACACCGCCAATCGGGCTCAACTGCTTTGTTGTGGCCGGTGTGCGGGATGACCTGACGGTGCAGGACGTGTTCAAGGGCGTGACACCCTTCTTCATCGCCGATGCCATCACCATCGCGCTGCTGGTCGCCTTCCCGGGGATTGTGCTCTACCTGCCATCGCTGGCTGGATAAACGCAAACCGCAGCACAAAGAAAGCATGCCGTCCCTCATTCTGTGAGGGGCGGTTTTTTGTTTGAAAGCCGGAAAATGGGTAGCGGGTATGCCTTGGGGTACTGGCTTTTCCTGATTCGAAACGCCGGTGCGATCGTTAAATGTACGATAAATGAAACTGCGGTCGCAATGCGATCACTTTGCTGCCTGCTCATTTTTTGAGCGTTATCCTTTTGAAAAGTAAGTAGACATCCCAATCCACATGCGAAAGCGCGCTTGATTACGCCTTTTGGATGTTACAGCCACGCATCTGCACTTTTGATCGGAGAAACACAATTGTCTAAATCTTAAATATTGAAGGCGCTAATTCCGCAAATTCATCGTGAAAAATTGTATCACGATGAGATCTTGTAAATTGTAGTGAGGACAAACAATGGTGCGTGACACTCAGGATACCCTTGCAAAGTTTGCTTTGACGGGGAACGACCACGAACAATTGGTTCGGGCTGGCAAGATGGTCATGCCGATCCTTGATGATGCCCTCGAACATTTTTATTCGTTCGCGGTCGCAGATCCCGAGATCGCGCAATTCTTTCCGGACGACAGCGTGATGGACCACGCCCGGTCCGCGCAAAAAAAGCACTGGCAGCGGCTTCTGTCCGGTACCTTTGACGAGGCCTACTTCGCCTCAGCGGAACGTGTCGGCACGGTGCATTTCAAGATCCAGTTGCCCTTTTCGATGTACCTCTCCGGCTATTCGCGGGCCAATGCATATATCCAGCAGCGCTTGCTGGAACGCTCTGGGGCGCTTTTGGGTAAATTCGCCAAGCGCAAACATGGGGAAATCCTTGGCACATTGACCCGTGCCTTTGCCTTTGACACCTATCAGGTGATTGAGGCCTATTTCGCGGCGCAGAAGGCAGAACAGGACACGGCGTTTAAGTATCTGAGTGACGGAATTAAGCGGATGTCGGAACGGGATCTGTCGCAGAGCATCCCCGGCCCGGATGAAAGCGATTACCCCGCGCGGTATGATCAGGTGCGCCAGTCGTTCAACGAGTTGATGGGCTCTATGCGGGATATCATCGTTACCATTCAGGATTCGACCGGCAATCTGAACCGCGTAGCCAGCGAGGTGAGCCAGTCTGCTGGGGATCTGTCCCGCCGGACCGAAACCCAGGCGGCGACGCTGGAGGAAACCGCCGCGGCGGTGGAAGAGATCAACAACAGCATGCGGTCCTCAACAGAATCGACGTCAAAGACCGAAGAGGTGGTTCTCGTCACCCGGAACAACGCCGCAACAGGAAATGAGGTCGCCGAACAGGCGGTCCTGAAAATGCGCGAGATTTCGGAGTCATCGGTGCAGATTTCCCAGATCATCAGCGTCATCGACGACATCGCCTTCCAGACCAACCTGCTGGCGCTGAATGCCGGGGTCGAGGCGGCCCGTGCAGGCGATGCCGGTCGTGGCTTTGCCGTGGTAGCCTCCGAGGTGCGGGGACTGGCGCAGCGTGCCGCCAATTCCGCAAAAGAGATCAAAAGCCTCGTGACGTCCAGCACGCAGCATGTCGATGCAGGCGTCGCGATGGTGGATCAGGCGGGGGCCGCGCTTACCAGTATCGTTCAGGAGATTGAGACGGTTTCGGGGCTGACGGCAGATATCGTCAACTCGGCGCGGGCTCAATCGACAGGCCTGTCTGAGATTTCGGTTGGCGTCTCGCAGCTTGATACCGTGACGCAGCAGAATGCGGCCATGGTCGAGGAAACGGCTGCCGCCATCATGTCCCTGCAGCAGGATACACAGGTCCTGTCGGATCTGGTCGGAACCTTCCGGGTGTCAGGGAACGCACCAGTGCCTATCGGAGTCTCCAGGGCGGGCCTGTCGGAGGCTCCGTTGGAGTTGCTGCCGCGCGCAGTCGGGTACTGAGGCTCATGCCCGGCCTGTAGACCGTGGGGGGCGGAGAACAGCCCGAAAGAGGGCGCCCGATAACCCAAAGCGACGCTTGATCGGCGCGAACTCTGCGGACAAGCCTCGCAGGTTGACGGCGCTTGCCTCAGCGCAACGCGGCACGGCTGCGGTCCGGGACGAAGGCCAGGCATAACACTGCGAGTGCGCAGGCCAGCATCATGTAAAGCCCGGGGGCGGTTGCGATCCCGGTGCTGGCGATCAAGCTGGTTGCGATCATTGGCGTGAGGCCCCCGAACACGCCGACCCCCAGGTTGAACGCAACCGAATATCCAGACAGGCGATCCTCTTCGGGGAACATCTCTACGAACAACGCCGGGCCAGAGCCAAGCGGAACCGACAGCAGGGCGAAGGCAAGCACATGGAACAGCACGACCGGCAGCATCGCGCCACCAGATCGCAGCATCCAAAGGTGCATTGGCCAGCTCAAGAGACCCAGCCCCAATAGTGCCACGGCGATCCACGTGCGCCGGGCGAGGAACCTGTCCCCGACGATGGCGCCAAGCGGCATCAGGGGGATGACCAGAATCGTCATGGCGGTGTTGATGGTCAAGGCTGTGCTGCGCTCCACCAAGTTCTGACCTGACAGCCATTCCGGCAGGTAGACGAAGGTGATGTAAAAGCACGTCCCATAGCTGGCAGCAAAACCCAGCGCGAGGAGGGTTTCTTTCAGGTTGGTGGTGAAGGCCTGCAAGAGGGGAGAGGTTTCCTCGCGTGCGGCGTCATGTTGGCCGAAACGTTCGGATCCATGCAGGTTGCGCCGCATCAGGATGGCGGTAACGCCAAGCAATGCTCCGCCCAGAAACGGAAGGCGCCAGGCGCCGTCCTGCATGGTTTGCGCATCAAACAGGGTAGTGACCAGCGCGGCCGCGCCGACCCCCAGGAGCGATCCAGTCATGGAGCCGATATTCGCCCAGCTGCCGGTCAGACCGCGCCGTCCCGTCGGTGCGGTTTCAACCAGATAGGTCGCAGAGGAGGAAAACTCGCCTCCGACAGAAATGCCCTGCAGGATCCGCACCAGAACCAGCAGCACCGGTGCCAGAACGCCGACCTGCGCATAGGTTGGCAGCAAGCCGAGCAACAGGGTCGGAAGCGCCATCATAGCTACCGAGATCTGCATGGTGCGTGCGCGCCCATAGCGATCTCCGAACCAGCCAAAGACCGCCGCCCCGAGTGGCCGCATCAGAAAACCGGCCGCGAAGATACCGTAGGTGGCGATCAGGCCTGCGGTCGGGTCTTGGGATGGAAAGAACACCGGCGCGATAATGCCCGCCAGATAGCCATAAAGCGCAAAGTCGTACCATTCCACGACATTGCCGATAAAGCCCGCCATAATGCGGTGCCTGAGTTCGGGGTCTTGAATTGCGCCGGTCTGTTGCTGCACGATCATCGGCCTTGATCCGCTCCTTTGGCGTGTTTCGACATCGCCCTTCTCTGCGGTGTCATGTTTCCAAGCATCTGCATTCAATCAAGCCTTTTCCTGAACCGCAGCGATGCAATGGTCATTCCCAGCACCGCGAAGCCGATCAACCAGGCAGCTTCGGGCAGAACGTCGGCCAATCCGGCATCGCGTAGAAAGACGCCGCGGATGATCCGCAGAAAATGCGTGACCGGCAGCAGATCGGCCAATCGCTGCGCGCCTTCCGGCATGCCCTCGTAGGGAAACATGAACCCCGACAAAAGGATCGAGGGCAGCAGCACGAAAATCGTCATTTGCATCGCCTGCAGCTGGTTCTTGGCAATCGTGGAGATGACCAGCCCAAGCGACAGACTCGCGATGATGAAAAGCAGGGTCACCACCAGCAAGGTCCAGACCGACGCGGTGGTGGTGACCGAAAACAAGGCCCATCCAAGCCCGAGGATGATGGTAACCTGTATCAGGCCGATCCCGACGAAGGGCACGATCTTCCCGATCATCAGCTCCAGCGGACGGATGGGGGTCGCGATGAGCATTTCCATATTGCCCCGTTCGGATTCGCGTACGATTGCCGCGGCGGTGAACATGATCATCGTCATCGTCAGGATGATCCCGACCAGACCGGGCACGATATTGACCACGGTTCGTTGCTCGGGGTTGTAAAACAAGGCGACTTCAAAGGTGGGGGTGGGACGGGTCGATGGTTGGCGCAGCAGCGCCTCAAGCGGCATGGTGCGCAGGGACCGGATCGCGCCGGCCACCAGCGTGTCCGACCCATCCGCGATCCATTGGGCGACGGGGCGCGCGGTGGTGTCCGTTGCGCCCTGGGAAAACCGTGCGCCCACCGCCGGATTGCGGACAAGGCGCTGGCTGACGTCCTTCGGAATGATGAAGGCCGCTCGGACTTCGGCCCGCATGATCGCGCCTTCGGCCTCTGCCACCGTGGCGAACCGGCTTTCAAAGCGGACCACCTGCGTGGCCTCTACCATCTGCACCAGCGCGCGGCTGACGTCCGTATTGCTCTGATCGACGATGGCGGCGGGGATGTGGCGCACCTCCGTGTTGATCGCATAGCCGAACAGGACCAGCTGGATCAGCGGGATCATCACAATCATTCCAAAGGTCAGCCGGTCCCGACGCAGTTGCAGTAACTCCTTGCGGATGATGGCGAGGATATGCCGGTAGGAGATCACGCCGTCCTCTCCGCGGCTCTTTCCCCTGTGGCCAGCACGAACACGTCCTCAAGGTTGGGGCGCGTGGGCTGCGTTTGGATCTCTGCAAACTCCGTAACGGCCGCTGCCACCGTCGCTTGCGGATCATTGGTTTCCGGGGCGACAAGCACACGCAGCCGCGATCCGACCTGCGCCACCGACAAAATACCTGTGGTGGTCGAAAGATGGCGGCGAACGGGCCTCAGGTCCGGACCCGAGACTTCGATGACGCGCCCCTGCACGCGCGCCATCAGATCACGTGGCGCACCTTCTGCCCGTTTTCGCCCCTGATCCAGGATCGCGATCTGGTGGCAGCGTTCGGCTTCATCCATCAGGTGGGTGGACACGATGATCGTGGTTCCACCCTCGACCAGATCAAACAGCTGTTCCCAGAAACTGCGCCGTGTTTCCGGATCGACCGCGGCAGTGGGCTCATCCAGAAACAACAACTCGGGCCGGTGTAGAACCGTCGCGGCCAGCGCAAGACGCTGGCGCTGCCCCCCGCTCATCTCACCGGCAAATTTATCGGCCTGCGCGGCCAGATCGTAGGTATCCAGAAGCTCTTCGATCCGGGCGCGTTTTCGGCTGCCCCCGAAATCGTGGATATCGGCGATGAAGCCGAGGTTCTCCAGAACGGTCAGGTCGCGGTAATGCGTGAAACCCTGCGTCATATATCCGATGTGGCGTTTGAGCGGTTCTGCATTGCCCGGAAGCCGCGTACCCAGAACCAGAGCCTCACCGGCGGTGGGTTTCAGCAAACCAAGTAGCATGCGCATGGCGGTGGTCTTGCCCGATCCGTTTGGGCCCAGCAGGCCGTAGACCGTACCTTTGGTGATCTTCAGATCAACCTTGTCGACCGCCGTCTTGGTCCCGAACATGCGGGTCAGCCCATGGGTTTCCACCACAACTCCGCTCATGGCAGATAGGCCGTCACGGGCAATCCGACCGGAAGATCACCGGCCTGCGGTGGCATGTCCACTTCGGCCATATAGACAAGGCGGCTGCGCTGTTCCTTGTTCAAGGCGTAATAGGGCGTGAAGGCAGGCTCGGACTTGATCCAGCGAACGGTGCCGGAAAAGCGGCCCTCGATCCCATCGACCTCAACCTGCACTTCTGCGCCGATCTTGAGGCCTGCCCGGGCGGGTTCCGGAACATAGATCCGGGCAAAGGGTCGATCATCCGTCAACAGGATTGCCACCGGGCTACCCATCGGCACACGCTCTCCAAGGCTCCAGGGCAGGTTGTCGAGAATGCCATCACGGGATGCGACGATTGTGAGGTTCTGCAGTCGGATCCGCTCGGCAGCGACCTGCGCATCGGCTGCTCTCAGCTTGGCCTCGGCAATGCGAATGTCCTCTTCGCGGGCGCCGGTTTCGATTTCCAGCAAGGCCTGTTCGGCGCTTTGCAGTTCCGCCAGGGCGGCATTGCGCCGCGCGATGTCCTGATCAAGGCTGGCCTGCGTGATCGTTCCGCGTTTCAGCAACTGGCTGTTGCGCTCGACCGTACTCTGCGCCTCGTGATAGACGGCCCGGGTTCCATCGACCCGGGATTGTGCAATCGCGATTTCTTCCTCGCGCGCGCCGGTTTGCAGCCGCTCCAGATCGGCCTGCGCCTGCGCCCGGTTTGCCAGCGTCACATCAAGGTTGGCTTGCGCCAGCCTGTCATCAAGTTGGACTAGAACCGTCCCCGCCGTCACGCTCTGACCTTCGGCGACGGGCAATTCGGTTATGATCTCGTTGGCGGTCGCGGTGAGAGCAACGCGTTCGCGCGCAAGCACGCCCAGCGCCACATGCGTATCGGGTCCCTGACAAGACGGAATTAGAAAAGGCAGGGCGAAGAGCGCCCGTGTCGCCTGCACCATGAAACTCATCATTGCGATACCGGTCTCCCCGTCATGACAGTCTCAGCCAGTCTGCACATGTTTTGAACGTCAGGTACATAGGCGCGACCATAGGAACGGCGGCAGCTGCGATCCCTGATTTATGTCAAAGCGTAGGCGCAGGACCGCTTTATCGTCGGTCGGGAATTGGAGGCGATCCCAGCTTTTTGGTGGTCTCCTAGGATAAGGCAGCGTCGGTAAAGGGACAAAACATGGCAATGCGGAACATCGTGATGCCGATTGCACCGGGGCGCTATGACCCGTCAAGCCTGCGCCGGGCCATCACCCTGGCCAAGCGTCTGCCCTGCCATCTGGACGTGGTCTTTCTGCTTCCGGACCCGAAAGAGACATTCATCTATACGGGCATTGAGCCGACCGAACAGGACGGTCCTTTGTCCGACATCCGCGACCGCATGGAAGATCACGGGCGCAGCGCGGCCGAGGCGTCGCGCCGGATGTTTGCCAAGCTACGTAAGGAGGCCGGGTTGGAGCTGCGGCAAAAACCGTCGCTCGCATCGACTGCCAGCGGCGCATGGCACCGGATCAAGGGGGAGCCGCAGGAGATGATCACCCCCCTGGCCAGACGCGCAGATGCGACGATCTTTACGCCTGAGACCGCCAGATACACTCTGATGGCGGATAATGTTCTGGAGGCTGCCTTGTTGCGGTCAGGGCGCCCGGTGCTCTATCTGCCGGGGGAAGACGGCCAGCAGGTAGATATATCCCGCGTCATGATTGCCTGGGATGGCAGCAGCGCCTGCGTGCGGGCGATCTCGGCCTGGCTCGTCAGTGGTTTGCCGTTGCAGGAGGTTTTTCTCGTGCACGCGGCGGACCCGCATGAGGACCAGCCGAACAGCGACAGTATCCGCGACCATCTTGCCTGGCACGGTGTTCCCTGCACGGTCGAGACCCGCCGCAAGGGCGCCGAGCCCGTCGGTGCCGTGCTGGCAGAAGCCGCAGTCGATCTGCACTGCGGGCTGATCGTCATGGGTGGATATGGTCATTTCCGCAGCTGGGAGGCGATTTTCGGAGGCGTCACGCGCTATATGATACACCATGCCCAACGTTCTCTGTTTATGATGCATTGAGATGAGCGAGACCGTAGCAGATATCCAGACACCCTCGCCAAGCGACAGCACAGGCGCGCATGGGGCCGTCTCCCGCATTGACGGCTCCGTCATTGAGGTGCGCTTTGCAGAGGGCGATTTGCCAGAGATCAATAGCGCACTTGAGGTAAAGTGGGACCGCCCGAGCAAACTGCTGCTGGAGGTACAACAACACGCCGACCCGACCCATGTGCGCTGCGTTGCCATTCATGAAACGGCGGGGCTGGCCTGCGGAATGCCTGTCCTGGCGACCGGCAGCCCGATCACTGTGCCAGTTGGAGAGCAGGTGTTGGGCCGTATGATTAACGTGGTCGGAGAGACGATCGACAAGGGGCCGGACCTGCCCGAAAGCACGCCACGCCGCGGCATTCACCGGCGCGCCCCGCTATTGTCGGTGCAGAATGCAGGCACCGAGGTTTTTTCGAGCGGAATCAAACTGATCGACCTTCTTGCCCCGCTTGCACGCGGCGGAAAGGCCGCCATGTTCGGTGGCGCCGGGGTTGGCAAGACCGTTCTGATCATGGAACTGATCCGCTCCATCGCTGACCGTTACAAGGGGCAATCGGTCTTTGCCGGGGTTGGTGAGCGGTCCCGCGAGGGACATGAGCTGTGGCTCGACCTCAAACGCTCCGGCGTGATCGACAGAACGGTTCTAGTCTTTGGTCAGATGAACGAGCCACCCGGTGCGCGCTGGCGCGTGGCGCTCTCTGCCCTCACCGTTGCCGAGTATTTCCGAGATGAAATGGCGCAGGACGTCTTGTTCCTGATCGACAATGTTTTTCGCTTTGTTCAGGCCGGTTCAGAGGTCTCGGGTCTGCTGGGGCGTTTGCCGTCGCGCGTGGGCTATCAGCCAACGCTGGCGACGGAAATCGCAGAGCTGGAGGAACGGATTGCCTCGGTCCGCAGCGCAGCGGTTACCTCGATCCAGGCGGTCTATGTCCCGGCAGATGATTTCACCGATCCGGCGGTCGCGGAAACCTTCACCCATCTCGACAGTGCTATCGTGCTCAGCCGGGACATGGCCAGCGAAGGTCTGTATCCCGCGATTGATCCGCTCGCCTCAAGCTCATCGCTCCACGATCCCCTGATTATCGGTCAGCGCCACTATGATACTGCCGAGCGGGTGCGGCGCCTGATCGAGCAGTACAGGGAACTGCAGGAGATCATCTCGCTGCTCGGGATCGACGAGCTGAGCGCGACGGACCGGCAGGCCGTCGGGCGCGCGCGGCGCCTTATCCGGTTCATGACGCAGCCGTTTGTCGTGACCTCACAATTTACCGGACGGGCCGGGGTCTCGGTCAGTCTTGAAGACACGCTGACCGGATGCGAGGCCATTCTGGACGGTGAGACCGACGATTGGGACGAAAGCGCACTTTATATGGTGGGCACGCTGGAAGACGCCCGGGCGGCGCAAGCCAAGTTGCGGCAGAGCACATGAAACTTGTCGTCGCCACCCCTACGGAGATTGTCGAGGACGTCGATGACATCGTCTCGGTCCGTGCAAGCGACGATACCGGCGCCTTTGGTATCCAGCCCGGACATGCGGATTTCCTGGCGGTCCTGCCAATTTCGGTTGTCAGCTGGCGGACCAAGACGCGTTCCGGAGTGGTTGTCATCCGGGGCGGCATCCTCACGGTGCAGGGCGGGATCAGGATCGACATCGCCGCCCGCGGCGCCTGGCGCGAGGATCAGCTTTCCGATCTCGGGCCCAGCGCACTTGCGGAATTGCAGCGCGAGGACAGCGACGAAGATGTGACGCGCAAATCCGAACACCGCCTGCATCTGGCCACTATGCGCCAGATCGAACGGTTGCTGCGGGGCGCGCGCAAGGAGACGACCACGCCACGACTGGACGCCGGGGCCAGCCCGGGGGCAGGGGAGGCGCGATCATGAGCGATCCGGACAACAACGAACGCGATGAAATGCTGAAGGTCATCCGCACAACTCAGGACCGGCGCCAGAAATGGCAGGAGGAGGGCGAACGTCCCCTGTGGAAGAACCTTTCGATGATCGGCGCGCTGGGCTGGCTCATCGTCGCGCCAACGCTGCTCGGCGTTTTTTTGGGCCGGTGGCTTGATAGCAAGCTGGGCACCGGTGTTACTTTCAGCGGCGCCCTGACATTTGCGGGCGCCTGTTTCGGCTTTTTCCTTGCATGGCACAGGATGAATGAGAAATGACATTATACCTTTTGTTGAGCCAATTCCTGAACCTGCTCCCCTGGCTGCTTGCGGGCCTCGTCCTGGGGGCTGTCTATTTTGTCCTTTTGGGGCGGACGGTTGCGGCAATCGAAGCTGATGCGGGATGGCGCCGCGCGGCGGTGTTCGTTGGCCTGCGGCTGGTGCTGGCAACCGGGGCATTCGCATTGGCGGCCATGCAGGGCACGGCGCCGCTGGTCCTGACGCTGCTGGGGTTCATCGCGGCGCGCATGATCGCCATCCGGCGGGTCAAAGGACAGGGCTGATGGACGCGAGCCCGCTGCTGCCCGATATCCTGTTTCACATCGGCCCGGTGCCGATCAGCCGCGCCGTGGTGACGACCTGGGCGTTGATGCTGGCCATGGCAGCGTTCCTGCGCATCGCGTTACGCAGACCCGCCCATGATGCCGGCCCTGTTCAGGCGGCGCTCGAAGTTGTGCTGCTCGCCATTGTGAAACAGCTGCGCGAGATCCTCGGGCGTGATCCCTGGCCCTTCCTGCCGCTGCTTGGGTCACTATTTCTGTTCCTCTGCCTTGCCAATCTTGCGGCTGTGCTGCCCGGTGCCACACCGCCCACCGGACATATTGAGACGCCCGCCGCGCTGGCGTTGATCGTCTTCCTGTCGGTGCATTTCTACGGTCTGAAGATTCGCGGCACGGGGCCATATCTGCGGCACTATCTGGAGCCGAGCCCGCTTCTCCTGCCGCTGAATATCCTGTCGGAGCTGACGCGGACCTTTTCGCTGATGATCCGCCTGTTCGGCAACATGATGAGCCACGAGTTCGTCCTGGCCATCGTGGTGTTTCTGACCGGCCTACTGGTTCCGGTCCCGTTTCTGCTGCTCGGGATCCTGATCGGGATAATCCAAGCCTACATCTTCACCGTTCTCGCCGCCGTCTACATCGCTGCCGCTGTCGGCGCGGTCGAGACATAAGGAAAGGGAAATCATGGACTATATCGAACATGTCAGCGTCATCGGAGCGGCAGTCGCCGTGTCATTCGGTGCGATCATGCCGGCCTATAGCGAGGGGCGTGCCATCGCTGCGGCGATGGAGGCAATTTCCCGGCAACCAGAGGCCGCCGCGACATTATCGCGGACGCTGTTTGTCGGCCTCGCCATGATCGAAACCATGGCGATCTACTGTCTCGTCATCGCGCTGCTGCTTCTTTACGCCAATCCGTTTGTGGGCTGAGAATGCAGATCGACTGGTGGACACTGGGACTTCAGACGGTCAACTTCCTGATCGTCATCTGGCTTCTGAGCCGGTTCCTTTATCGTCCGATCCGCAGGATCATCGAAGAGCGTGAAGCGGCGGACAAGGCCGCAAGCGATGCGGCCAAGGACCAACTGGAAGAAGCGCAGGCCGTCCGGCGCACCTATGAGGACAAGACTGCGCAGCTTGCTGCAGAGCGGCAGGAACGGGAAGCCGCCTTTCACAAATCCCTAGAGGCCGAAAGGGATAAACGCCTTGAGGCGGCGCGCAAAGAGGCAGCGCAGCTGCTGACGGATGCGCGTGCAAAAATCGAAGAGGACAAACATCAGGCGCTGCAATCGCTCAAACATCAGATTGAGGCGCTTGCGACAGATCTGGCGCGGGTGGCGCTTCGTGGTCCCTGTACAGTTCCGGAAACGCTTGCGCAGGTTCAGGCCCATCTTGACGGTCTGGCACAGGGCGATCTCGACAAGCTCAAGGACGACCTGCAGGCCAAGGATGCTGCAATGACCGTGGTGATGGCTCATGGCCTCTCGGATGAGGAGAAGGTGGCCTGGAATGCCTGCCTGTCCAAGTATTTCGGGGCGGACGTAGCCGTGGTTTTCACTGAAAAGGCCGAGATCCTTGGCGGGGCGGAATTGCATTTCCCACATGCCGCCCTGCGGTTTTCCGTGGCCGACCGGCTGAAACGCGCCGCGCAGTCGCTGGAGGTCTGAGCCATGGTTCTGGAAACCCCGCTTTCTGATTGGATATCCGGCGCCCGCGACCGGCTGGAGCAGACCCGTCTTGCGCCTGAGCTGGAGCAGGTCGGACGCGTAGAGCAGATCGGGGACGGTGTCGCGCATGTTTCGGGATTGGGGCAGACGCGTCTTGATGAGCTTTTGCGTTTTGAGGATGGCAGCATGGGAATGGCGATGACTATCGCCGAAGACAGCCTGGGCTGCGTGCTGTTGTCGCCCTATGAGGAAATCACCGCAGGCAGCCGGGTCTTCAACACCGGGACTATCGCGCGGGTTCCGGTTGGCGACGGGTTGCTGGGGCGTATCATATCACCGCTTGGAGAACCTCTGGATGGTGGGCCGCCGGTTGTCGCGGCGCGGTATGATCCGATCGAAAAACCTGCGCCTGGCATCGTTGATCGTGATCTTGTCACCGAACCCTTGCTGACTGGCCTGACCGTGGTCGACGCGATGATCCCCCTTGGGCGGGGGCAGCGTCAGCTCATCATCGGGGACCGGAAGACGGGGAAGACCTCGATCGCGGTCGATACGATCATCAATCAGCGCGACACCGATGTCGTCTGCATCTACGCCTCCATCGGGCAGAAAAGCTCGACCGTGTCGCGCGTGGTCGAATCCATCCGCGCGCATGGGGCCATTGATCGTTGCATCTGCGTTGTGGGGGCCGCTGATGCCGCGCCCGGGGCGCAGTGGATCACCCCCTTTGCGGCCTGTAGCATCGCCGAATATTTTCGCGACCGGGGCCTGCATGCGCTGCTGGTGATGGACGACCTGACCAAACATGCGATGGTCTACCGACAATTGTCGCTTCTGCTGCGCAAGCCCCCGGGGCGCGAGGCCTATCCCGGCGATGTCTTCTACCTGCATTCGCGTTTGCTGGAACGGGCTGCGAAACTGGCGCCCGATCTTGGTGGCGGCTCGCTGACGGCCCTGCCGATTGCGGAGACGCAGGCCGAGAACCTGACCGCCTATATTCCCACCAACCTGATCTCGATCACCGATGGGCAGATCATCGTGGGGCAGAAACTGTTCTATGAGGGGCAAAAGCCCGCGGTGAACGTCGGATTGAGTGTCAGTCGCGTCGGTGGCGCCACGCAGGCCAAGGCGATCAAGTCTCTCGCCCAATCGCTGAAGCTGGACTACGCGCAATACCTTGAGCTGGAAATCTTCACCCGTTTTGGTGCGATGGTGGATGACAAGACTGCCAGAACCATCGCTCATGGCCGTCGGTTAAGGGCGATCCTCGCGCAGCCCGAGTACCAGCCCTTGCCGCTGTCGCTGCAGGTTGCCCTGCTGCTGGCCATATCCGACGGCATGCTGGATGAGATGCCGCTGCCGGATATTCCCAAGTTTCGGGAGATGCTGGCGCAGCGCCTGCCAAGCCAGCGCCCCAATGTGGTGGCCGAAATAGACAAAACGCATGCGCTTTCTGATGAGGCGCGCGATGCGCTGCGTGAGTTCGCGCGGTCCTGCGCAGATGAGTTCAACCGCATCCACCGCGCTGAGGGCGCGTCAGGTGGTTGAACTTGCCCGCATAGAGGCCCGGCTCGAAAGCCTCGGGCAGCTTGGCGTTCTGGTCACGGCGATGCGGTCCATGGCCGCTGTGCGGGCACGCGAAGCTCAGGAGGCGCTGATCGGCACACAGGCTTTCTGTGCCACGGTGGACCGCGCGATCGCGAGCCTTAGCCAATTGCCTGGGCGCAAGACACCAGACGAGACTGGCGCGCCTGTCCTGCTGGTGATCACCTCGGAAAACGGATTCGTGGGCGGCTTCAACACGCGCATCATGGAGCATGTGCAAGAGATCCGCATGCCAGAAGAGAGGCTTGTGCTGATCGGGCGGCGCGGTCAGATCCTGGCGGGCGAGATGCACATGCAGCCGGAGGTCGCGCTGCCGATGACCTCGCGAGTGAGCGGTGTGACGCAACTTGCGCGGCGGGCGACCAACCGGTTGATGGGAGCGACACACGCGCGGGTGGTCTTTGCCCAGCATGAGAAAAGCGGCACCTACGCGGTCGTGCATCGCTCTGTCCTGCCGCTTGCGGCAGATCCCCCGCAGAATGCCGCTGCTGCGCCGCCGTTGCACCATTTGCCCACGCCAGAGCTGCTGGACCGGCTCGCGGGGGAATATCTCTTTGCCGAGATCGCCCATGCATTGATGGAAAGCCTTGCCTGTGAAAACAATGTGCGGCTGCTGACCATGGATGCGGCGACGCGCAATATCGACTCCCGTTTCGACAAGTTGCGCAGAGAGGAACGACAGGCCCTGCAGGAGCAGACGACATCGGACATGCTCGATGTCATCGTTGGCTCCGAGGCGGTCGAAGGCAAATAACGCCGACAGGGTTAAGCCCGCACCCAAGCCCAGGCGGCATCAAGCGCATCGCCATCGAACACCTTGACCTCGCCCTTCATCAGGAACGCGCTGAGCTTGAGGCACCAGACGACCCAATCGGGCGCGCCGACAAGGGCGAGACGTTCAAAATCCGAGGCATGCTTTAGCCCGAAAGACATGTCGTCCCAGGCGGCCCTGATATCCCACCCTTCAAAACCACTGTCCGCGAAGAACAGGAGGCGCAGTTTGCCGTAGGTGTCAAAACGCGCTTCGAGTTCGGGCAACAAGGTGGTGTAGTCCTCTTCGTGCAAAAGTCCGGAGGCCCGTATACCGACGACGGGCCCGTCGCTTTCTTTCATGATTTTGAGCATCGTCCTGCGGTCCTTTCTGCATTGCGTCTGTTTGGCGGGCATCGCCGATGGCGGGTTCGCTCCGGCGCGCCGTCAGATTTCGAAACTCTGATGCATGGTCGGAAACTCGATCCGCTCCGATTTAAGGCCCTTTGCAAAGGTTTTTCGTGCGTCTTCTTCCCCGTGGATCAGGAAGGTAATGTCGGGCGTGCGGTTCTTTTCATGCCAGGCGCGCAGTTCCTTTTTGCCTGCATGGGCGGAAAATCCGTTGATCGTGTGGATGCGAGCCCGGACCGGGATGTGATCGCCGAACAGTTTCACCGACTGAGCGCCGTCGATGATGATACGCGCGAGCGTGCCCTCGGCAGCGAAGCCGACGAAAATGACGCTGCATTCTTCGTGGGCGAGGTTGTGCCTCAGGTGTTGCCGGACGCGACCCCCCGTGCACATGCCCGACCCCGCCATGATCACCGCGCCAGAGTGTATGTGGTTGAGCTGCATCGATTCTGCCGTCTCACGCGTGAATTCCAACTCGGGCAGTGAAAAGGGATCTTGCCCCGACCGGATCTGCTCCGCGATTTCGCGGGTCATCGCCTCGGGATGGTTGCGAAAGATCTTTGTGGCCGAAATCGCCATCGGGGAGTCGAGAAATACCCTCAAATCCTGTGGCAGGATATCCCGTTTGATGCCTTCATTCATGAAGAAGAGCAGCTCCTGCGCCCGCTCCAGGGCAAAGGTTGGAATGATGACATTGCCGCCCCGTGCCTGCGTATCAGCGATGGCTTCGAGCAATTCATCCACCGAGGCCTCAAGCGAGCGGTGATCGCGATCGCCATAGGTGGTTTCCATCACGATGATATCCGCATCACCCGGCGGCTGAGCATTACTCAGGAACGGCCTGTCCGATGGGCCGATATCGCCCGAGAACAGGATGCGGCGATTGCGCCCGTCCTCGGTGACGCTAAGCAGGATGCTGGCCGAGCCAAGGATATGGCCCGCCTCATAGAAGATGGCGCTTGCGTCGTGCCCGATGCGGATGGGCTCACCGTAGTCAGCGATGCGATTGAAGTGGTCAAAGCTCATGACCGCGTCGAGCGTGTCATAGAGCGGCTGATGTTTGTGCCCTTTCTCGGAGTGCCGTTGCCGCCGACGCGCCTCTTCTTCGTGAAGATGCGCGGAATCGAGGATGACCAGCCGGGCCAGATCCCGGGTTGCGGCAGTACAGATGATGTCGCCCCGGAAGCCCCGGTTCACCAGCAGCGGAATGCGTCCGCAATGATCCAGATGCGCATGGGTAAGGAGCAGGACGTCGATAGAGGCAGGGTCGAAGCCGAAGTCGCCGACATTTTCTTCCTTGAGTTCGTGGCCGCCCTGAAACATGCCGCAATCCACCAGGATCTTGAGGTTGCCAACCGTCACCAGATGGCAGGACCCGGTGACAGTACCAGCGGCGCCGTGAAACGAAATCTGCATCCTCTATTCCTCCTGTTCGACGATGGATTTTCCGGCACGGGCGTACCAGCGTTGGATGTCCTCCCAGATTTCCTCGGCCGTTTCGGCGAACCAGAAAAGGTCCCGGTCCTCGGGGGCGATGACACCCTCGTCGACCAAAAATTCGGGATCAAAGGCGCCGCGCCAGTAGTCTTCTCCGACCAGGATCAGCGGCATCGGCGCGATCTTACGGGTCTGGATCAGGGTTAGGGCCTCAAAGAACTCATCAAGCGTGCCATAGCCGCCGGGAAAGATCACCAGGGCACGTGCCCGGAGCAAGAAATGCAGCTTTCTGATCGCGAAATAGTGGAACCGGAAGCAAAATCCGGGGGTCAGATAGGGGTTTGGGAACTGCTCGTGCGGCAGGGTAATGTTCAGTCCCACGGTTGTTGCGTCCATATCATGCGCACCGCGGTTTGCGGCTTCCATCAGGCCCGGCCCACCGCCCGTAACCAGTGCCAGCTTGTCGCCGTTCGTTTGCTCCTGTGCCCCGACGATGCGTCCGAATTCACGCGCAACCTCGTAATAGTGGCTTTTGTCCAGTAGACGCCTTGCGATCCTCAGATCGCGTTCGAGGCCCGAAGGCCAGTGCTCTGCAGGACCGTTCTGAACCGCCTCGAGCTCTGCCACCTTGCGCTGGGCGGCTTTCGGCTCCGGGATCCGGGTGCTTCCGAACACCACAATGGAGTGTTTGATCCGATGGTGCTCAAGGAGCCGCTCTGCCTTGAGATAGTCCAACTGCAGCCGGACACCGCGGGTGTCTTCACTTTGCAGGTAATCGATGTCCTCGTCCGCGCGCCTGTACTCTGGTGACCTCATGATCGCCTGGACCAGAGACAGAGCCTCCGGGTCTTCATGAGAGGGCTTCGGGGTTTTCCAAGGCAGGTCCGTTTGCCGCCGCTCGGGGTGCGCCGGCTCCGGTTTATGCGATTGTTTCGATCTGTGTTTCACCCTGTGCCTCCGCAGGGCGCCCGCTCTGTCGGGCGCTGGGGCATTATCGCAGCCCACAGGTCCAGCACGTTGACAAAGATCAATGGCGTGGAGCGTTCATGTGACCGCTCCTGTAGCCATGGAGGCGTAAACGCCCGGCGCTGGGCCGCGCCCACATGGTCGCCTGAAATGGCAACGAAATCCAGCCACAAACGGGTCTGAAAAGTGAGCATCTAAGGGGGGTATGGCGGAGAGACAGGGATTCGAACCCTGGAGACGGTTTCCCGCCTACACACTTTCCAGGCGTGCGCCTTCGACCACTCGGCCACCTCTCCGTGAGGCGCACTTCTGATGTATTTCGGGGGGGATTGCAAGACCATTTTCGGCAAAAAATCCAATGTTTTTCGAGGGGCGAAATGTCCGGTTCTAAGGTCCTTCAGGATGGCCTGTCTGCAATGCTCGCAGTGGGCAATTCCTGCCTTGTTCGGGGCGGTTATTCGCCGCGAAATCTGGTTTGGGGCAGGGGGGCGACGTTCACGGCGCTGTGGGTTTCCCGTGGCTCCCTGTTGCCTCCGGTGAAATGTGCTACACCCCAGCCCTGTCGAATCGTGTATGACTGGGCACCCCGGCCTGCGCCGAAGGCAGGCCGTATTGAGGATGGAGCCAAGGCTGTGAATACCAAGCTGGAACAAGCAGCGCGTCTGAGTGTGGCGCCGATGATGGACTGGACCGACAGGCACTGTCGTTACCTGCATCGCCTGTTGAGCCGTGAGACACTCCTATATACAGAAATGGTCACCGCACCTGCGCTGGTGCGGGGTGGGGCCTTGCATCTGCTGGCCTTCAATCCCGAGGAGCACCCGGTGGCGCTGCAGCTGGGCGGGTCCGAGCCGCAGGAACTGGCCGAGGCCGCGCGGCTTGGCGAAGAGGCGGGCTATGATGAGGTGAACCTCAATTGCGGTTGTCCCAGCGATAGGGTGCAATCCGGTGCCTTCGGGGCGGTTCTGATGCAGACGCCGGATCTTGTGGCGGAGTGCGTGGCGGCCATGCGCGCCAAGGTCCAGGTCGATGTCACCGTGAAATGCCGCATCGGCGTTGATGAGCAGGAACCGCAGGACATCCTGCCGGTGTTTCTGGAGAAAATTCGCGCTGCGGGTTGCCGCCGCGTGACGATCCACGCGCGCAAGGCCTGGCTGCAAGGGCTGTCACCCAAGGAAAACAGGGATATCCCGCCGCTAGATTACGATCTGGTGCATCAGATGAAGGCGGCGTTTCCCGATCTGCATATCTCACTGAACGGTGGCATTGCCTCCCTGGACGCGGCGCGGGAACATCTGGACCGGGGTCTTGATGGCGTCATGGTCGGACGCGCGGCCTATCACCAGCCCGCCGATATTCTGTCGGCTGCCGACCCGGTGATCTATGGCATCGGCGAGCCGCGCGACGCATCCGCCGTGGTGCATGAGATGCTTCCCTATATCGAGCGGCAGTTGAGCGATGGCGCGCGGCTGCATCAGATTACCCGACATATGCTGGGTCTTTTTGCCGGTAAACCCGGCGCGCGTGCATGGCGGCGGATCCTCTCCGAGGGCGCGAACCGTCCGGGGGCCGGTCCTGATCTGGTGTTGGAAGCGCTGTCACAGGTGGCAGAGCGCTCTGCCGCCTGAGGCATCCGTCAGCCGGAGACCGGTGAACCATCAATCCTGTGCTGACTGACCGCTGTACGCGGGCGGCGTTATTTGCGCTCCAGTCGGGCAGCGCGACCGCCACGGCGTTTGGTCAGCCCGGCGGCACGCCCCGGCAGTTCTTCCATCACCGCAGCGCGTTCATCATTGCTCATCCGCGACCACTGGGTAATTTCGTCAATCGAGCGGTAGCAGCCAGTGCAGATCCGCTCTGCGGGGTGAACCACACAGATCTTGATGCAAGGCGACTGAATTTCGTCGCGTTTCCAGACCTTGTCGCTCATGCCGTCATCCATTGCCCAAATGCCTCATCCGATCCAGCGCTCCCTGCAGGATATAGGAGGCGGCGACATGGTCGATCACCTCGGAGCGGCGTTTGCGGGACGTATCCGCCTCCAGCAGGGCTTTTTCGGCGGCAACTGTGCTCAGCCTTTCGTCCCAGAAGCCGATCGGCAGTTCGGTCAGTCGCGTCAGGTTGCGGGCAAAGGCGCGGGTGGATTGGCAGCGTGGTCCTTCGCTGCCATCCATATTGCGCGGCAGGCCGAGCAGGATGCCGCCTACCTCGCGTTCCTTGATGATCTCCAGCAGGCGCGCGCTGTCGAGGGTGAACTTCTTGCGCCGGATGGTTTCCAGCGGTGTGGCCACCGCGCCGATCCGGTCCGAGACGGCAACCCCGATGGTTTTCTCGCCCAGGTCCAGCCCGACCAGCGCAGAGTAAGAGGGCAGGGCGGCGGCGAATTCTTCAAAGGTATCAAGGATCATTCGGCCACCCCTGCCTGACGGGCGGCCTGGGTGATCATGTCAAGCGCGGCGGCGTCCCCGGCAAAGGTCTGGCGAGCTTCGTCATAGATGACGCGGGCCTGATCCAGATCGCCAAGCACTCCCAGCGCCCCGATCAGACGGGACCATTCCTGGACCGTGCCACCTTCGGTCGCGAGCCTGTCCGACAGGCGAGCCACCATGCCGCGGATCATCTCGGCCTGGTCGGCTTCGCTCATCTCGGCGGCGTTCTCCACGTCCGCCGCACCGGGGCCGGGCATGGCGCCAGCAAAGGGCGGGGTCGGCGCGCCTTTGGGCTGGATCGGCTGATAATCGACCCCGGCACGCACGGCCATCTCTTCGATCTGGCTTTGAATGCCGCGGACCCAGGGATCATCGGCATTGCCCTTGCGCAGGGTTTCCGCCCAGATCTGGTAGGAGAGGTCAGGCCGTCCCACCTGTCCCAGCATCAACCCGTAGTAATAGCGTGCCGGTCCGTTTTCCGGGTCCAGCCGCAGCGTCTGGCTCAGCGCCTTTTCCGCTTCTGGAGAGACATAGCCACCGGCTGCCATGATCATCAGCTCGGCCAGCTCGCCGAAATCGGCGGCTTCCACATCGCCGGACATGATGTTGATATACTTTTCCTTAGCCTGATAGGCCGCGATGAAATTGCCGAGGTTCGCTTCGTGCTGTACCAGCAGGGCCTGACCCTGAGCGTCGTCTTCACGCTTGGCCACGGTCTGGCGCAGTTGATCGACGAGCTGACGGTAGCTGTCTTCGACTTCGGGCGTCGGGAAAGGCGGCACCTGGGCTTCAGCCTCGCCCTGGCTGGGGCGGCTGTCGGCGCGCTCCTGCGCCATGGCGATGCGGCTCTTGAGGCTGAGGTCACCATAGCCTGGTGCGCCCAGCGTCGCGTATATCGCCAGTGTTCCGCCACAGATCCCCAGAACGATGATCACCGCCACCGCGCGGGTCGCCATCCGGGGTTGCCGCGCACCTTCGGTCTGTGCCTGCAGCTGCGCGTCGGCGGTCAGAATGCGGCGGGAGACCTCGGTGCGAATGCGGCCGGCGTCGGCTTCGTTGATCACGCCACGGGCTAGATCCTTGTCCACGTCGCGCAATTGCTGGCGATAGACGCGCAGGTCATAGGCGGCTGGCGGCTCTCCCGTTGCGCGGCTGCGCAGCAGAACCAATGCCATCAATCCGGCGATGGCCAGGGCCATGAATGCGATGAGGATCCAGAAAACCATGCTTACTCCGATGTTTGATCTCCATCTATATCTCCGCAGGCGCGGAAAAAAGGCCTAACTGCTGCGTCACCCTGTCGTGCCCGGTATGTCAGTCGGCTCACGGGCGAGGCAGACCCCGTGCGCCACGGTCGCAGACGTGGTAGAAAGGTGATGTCGCAACTATGCACAAATGCGACGATAAACGGCACGGCCCGGAACCGCCCCTCGGGCATACCCAAGAACAGACACGCATCATCGGATTCGCTCATGAAACGCTATTCAGCCTTTGCAGTCGCGCGGGAGGCCCTGCGCTGCCACACCGGATGGGAACGCGCCTGGCGCGCCCCCGAGCCCAAACGCCACTATGATGTGATCATCGTCGGCGCGGGCGGGCACGGCCTTGCCACGGCCTATTACCTTGGCAAGAATTTCGGCATCACCAATGTGGCGGTGCTGGAAAAGGGCTGGCTGGGCGGCGGCAACACCGGGCGCAATACCACCATCATCCGCTCGAACTACCTGCAAGATCCGTCGGCGGCGATCTATGAAAAGGCGCGTTCCCTATACGAGGATATGAGCCAGGATCTGAACTACAACGTGATGTTCTCCCCGCGCGGCGTCATCATGCTGGCCCAGACCGAGCATGAGGTGCGCGGCTACAAGCGCACGGCCCATGCCAACGCGCTGCAGGGCGTGTCGACCGAGTGGATCGAACCCGCGCGGGTCAAGGAACTGGTGCCGATCATCAACCTTGAAGGGCCGCGTTACCCCGTGCTGGGTGGCCTGTGGCAGGAGCGCGGCGGCACCGCGCGCCACGACGCGGTGGCCTGGGGCTATGCCCGGGCATGTTCAGCCATGGGCATGGACATCATCCAGCAATGCGAAGTCACCGGCGTGCGCACCGAAGGTGGCCGGGTGATCGGCGTCGACACCAGCAAGGGCGCGATTGATTGTGACAAGCTGGGCATGGTGGTTGCAGGCAACTGTTCGCACCTGTCCCAGATGGCGGGCTTCCGCCTGCCGGTCGAAAGCGTGGCGCTGCAGGCGCTGGTGTCCGAGCCGATCAAGCCCTGCATGGATGTGGTCGTCATGGCCAACACCGTGCACGGCTACATGAGCCAGTCCGACAAGGGCGAGATGGTGATTGGTGGCGGCACCGACGGCTACAACAACTACACCCAGCGCGGGTCCTTCCACCATATCGAGGAGACCGTGCGTGCGCTGAACGAGACTTTCCCGATGGTGTCGCGCCTGAAGATGCTGCGCCAGTGGGGCGGTATCGTGGATGTGACCGGCGACCGCTCGCCCATCATCTCGAAAACGCCGGTCCAGAACTGTTTCGTCAACGCAGGCTGGGGTACTGGCGGTTTCAAGGCCATTCCGGGATCTGGCTGGGCCATGGCCGAGCTGATGGCAACCGGCCATTCGCCGCTGGCCGAGGAATTTTCGATGATGCGCTTCAAGGAAGGCAAGTTCATCGACGAGAGCGTCGCGGCAGGGGTGGCGCACTGATGGTTGTTTCCCTTCGTTCATCCAATGTGACGCCCTGCGTCGCATCGTGCCCGATCCCCGCCCTCGGTTCGGGGGCAGTAGACCAGACCAAACCGGAGCATGGCCCATGCTGATCCTTGAATGCCCCTATTGCGGCGTCAAAGCCGAAGAAACCGAACTGCACGGTGGCGGTGAGGCGCATCTGACGCGCTTTGGTCCCGGCTCCTCGGATGATGAGTTCCATGATTATCTGTTCATGCGGGAAAATCCCAAAGGCGTGCATTTCGAACGCTGGCGGCACGTCAATGGCTGCGGCAAGTGGTTCCACGCGGCCCGCTGCACCATGACGCTTGAGGTTTTTGGCACCTATTCGGCGCAGACCACCGAGCCGCCGCAGGAAATTCGCGACGCGATCACCGCCAAACGCCCCGGCTGGAGCTGGCGCGAGTTTTCGGATGCCAAGTCATGACAGGCGTACTTCGTCGCACAGACCGACCGCAGCCGGGCATGGCCCGTTTCGCGGAACACACACCGAATACCACCGCCTTTTATCGCGAAAGGTTCGCAGCATGAGCACGCGTCTTGCCAATCAGGGCCGGTTGATCGACCGCTCCAAACCCATCGAGTTCACCTTTAACGGCACGCGGATGACAGGCTATGCCGGGGATACGCTGGCCTCGGCGCTGCTGGCCAATGATCAGCTGCTGGTGGGCCGGTCCTTCAAATACCACCGCCCACGTGGGCTGGTTGCCTCGGGCGCGGAAGAGCCCAACGCGCTGGTTGGCCTCGGCTCCGGTGCGCGGTTCGAACCGAACCAGCGCGCCACCACGACCGAGCTGTTTTCCGGCCTCAGCGCCCAGTCGCAGAACCACTGGCCCAGCCTTGAGTTCGACGTGGGCGTCGTGAACAACAAGCTGGCGCGTTTCCTGCCTGCTGGTTTCTACTACAAGACGTTCATCCACCCCAAACCCTTCTGGAAACACGTCTACGAGCCGATCATCCGCAAATCCGCAGGTCTGGGCCAGGCGCCGGACCGCGAACTGAAGGATGCGGACACCTACGAACACTTCTATTTCTTTGCCGATGTTCTGGTGGTTGGCGGCGGTGTTGCCGGCCTTCAGGCGGCGCTGACGGCGGCTCGTTCGGGCGCCAAGGTGCTGGTGATGGAACAGAACGCCCATTGGGGCGGTCGGGCGCCGGTCGATGGTGGGACCATCGATGGCGACGATCCCGAAGCCTGGGTGGAACAGGCGCTGGCAGAACTCACCGCGATGGAGAACGTCACTCTGCGCAACCGCTGCATGGGATCGGGCGTCTATGATCACGGTTATGCTCTGGGATACGAACGGCTGACCGATCACACACCGGGGCAGGGTGGTCCGCGCCACCGCCTGTGGCGGATCCGTGCAAAACAGATCGTCACCGCAACTGGCGCCATCGAACGGCCGCTGTCGTTTGCTGGCAACGATGTGCCCGGCGTGATGCTGGCCGCAGCGATGCGCGATTACGTGGTGAACTGGGGCGCGACCCCGGGGCAGCGCGTGGTGGTAGCGACCAACAACGATGATGCATATCGCACCGCGCTGGCGCTGCATGGTGCAGGCGTCGAGGTTGTACGCGTGCTCGACACCCGCGAAGCCGGTGGCGGCGCCCTAATGGATGAGGTCCGCGCGCTTGGTATCCGTGTCGAATGCGGCCGCGGCATCGCCAAGGTCAAGGACGGCAAGCATGTGACCAAGGTCGCGATCTGCGCCCAGAATGGTCAGGGCGGCGCCCAGGAAGAGGTCGAAGCCGATGCGGTCGCCATGTCCGGCGGTTGGTCTCCGGTGGTGCACCTGTGGTCCCATTGTGGCGGCAAGCTTACTTGGGATGATGCTCAGACGCATTTCCGCCCCGATCCCTCCCGTCCGCCGCTCGGCGCAGATGGCGAAGGTTTCGTGGTGACCGCTGGCGCTGCCAGCGGCCCGCTGACACTAGATGCGGTGCTGGCCGATGGCGCCGAGGCCGGGGCCAAGGCCGCCGCTGCGGCCGGGTTCAAAGCCGATGCTACTGCCGCCAAGGGCGAAGCGCAGGACGAAGCGCCGATGCAGCCGGTCTGGCTGATGCCCGCCCGCGCTGAAATCAACCTGCGCATGAAGGCCTGGCTGGACTTCCAGAACGACGTCAAGGTTTCCGACGTGCAGCTGGCGGCGCGCGAAGGCTATGAAAGCGTTGAGCATACCAAGCGTTACACCACGCTTGGTATGGCGACGGATCAGGGTAAACTCAGCAATATCAACGGCCTGGCGATCCTTGCTGACAGTCTCGGATCGGAAATCCCGCAGGTGGGCACCACCACCTTCCGCCCGCCCTATCACCCCATTTCCATGGGTGCGATCGGCGGCGAGGCGCGCGGCGAGATCTTCCAACCCCTGCGCAAGACGCCGATGTACGACTGGCACGATGGCAATGGCGCCGACTGGGAACCGGTCGGCCACTGGCGCCGCCCCTACGCCTATGTGCGCAGCGGCGAAAGCGTGAAGGAGGCGGTCAACCGCGAGATCACCAACACCCGCCAGAACGTCGGCATGCTGGATGCCTCAACCCTGGGCAAGCTGATCGTCAAAGGCCCTGATGCCGGGCGGTTCCTCGACATGATGTACACCAACATGATGTCGACCCTGAAAGTCGGCAAATGTCGCTATGGTCTGATGTGCTCCGAGAACGGCTTCCTGTCGGATGACGGCGTGGTTGCCCGCATCGACGAGGACACTTGGCTGTGTCACACCACCACCGGCGGCGCCGACCGCATCCATGCCCATATGGAAGAATGGCTGCAGACCGAATGGTGGGACTGGAAAGTCTATGTTGCCAATGTGACCGAGCAATACGCCCAGATCGCGGTGGTCGGTCCCAAGGCGCGCAAGGTGCTGGAAAAGCTGAACGGCGAGGCCGGTGGCGGTCTGGATGTCTCCAAGGAGGCGTTGCCCTTCATGGAGTGGAAGGACGGAGAGATCGGCGGCTTCAAATGCCGGGTCTACCGGATCTCCTTCTCGGGCGAATTGTCCTACGAGATCGCTGTTGCTGCTTCTGACGGTCAGGCCTTCTGGGATGCGCTGATGGCGGCGGGGCAGGAGTTTGGCGTGATGCCCTATGGCACCGAATGCCTTCACGTGTTGCGCGCGGAGAAGGGCTTTATCATGATCGGGGATGAAACCGACGGTACGGTCATTCCGCAGGATCTGGGCCTCAACTGGGCGATTTCCAAGAAGAAGGAAGACTTCATTGGCAAGCGCGCGCAGCTGCGCAGCCATATGGCGGATCCGGAACGCTGGAAACTGGTGGGGCTTGAGACGACCGACGGGTCGGTGCTGCCGGACGGCGCCTATGCGGTCGGCAATGGCGTCAATGCCAACGGCCAGAAAAACACCATCGGCCGGGTCACCTCGACCTATTATTCCCCAACCTTGGGCAAGGGGATCGCGATGGGACTGGTGAAACACGGCCCCGACCGCATGGGAGAGGTTCTCGACTTCCCCGGCACCGATGGCACCATTTTCAAGGCACGGATCGTCGATCCGGTCTTCTACGACAAGGAAGGGGAAAAGCAGAATGTCTAATCCTGTGAGCGCCCTGGGCGGCGCCAGCTACGCCGGAATGGCCACGCTGGAAGAGGCCGGTCTGCAGGGGATGATCACCCTGCGCGGCGATCTGTCCTCCAAGACCCTGCAACAGGCGGTGAAGGTGGCCACCGGCGCAGATGTGCCGGCGCCTCGCCGGATCACCACCGCCGAGAGCGGCGCCGTGGCCTGGATGTCCCCGGATGAGCTGCTGCTTCTGGTGCCTTATGCCGACGCCGAAGCCAAGACCGTGGCGCTGGCCGAGGCGCTTGCGGGCGAGCACGCTCTGGCGGTGAATGTCTCTGATGCGAGGGCCTTTTTCCACCTCTCGGGCGCAGGTGCGCGCGAGGTTCTGGGCAAGGTCTGTCCGGTGGATTTCGATGCGGCAGCCTTCACCCCCGGCGATTTCCGCCGCACCCGCATGGCGCAGGTGGCTGCGGCCTTCTGGCTGGATGAAGAGGAGACCTTCCACATTGTCTGCTTCCGCTCGGTCGCGGGGTATGTCTTCAACCTGTTGAAAGCATCTGCCCACCCGCAATCAAAGGTTGGCGTCTACTGACATCGGCCCTTTTGGGTTGTGCGAAATCGATCCATTCAATAACGTGCCCCGAACCCCCGGGGCACGTTTATTGTTTTTGATCAGGTGTTTGTTCTGCTGTCTTGAGGTGCTGAAGTTTGAAGCAAGGATTGCACATGTTTAAAGGATCTATAGTAGCGGCGGCTCTGTCGCTGTGCGCGCTGCCATTGGCCGCCGCAGGCGCGCCCATTGTTTATGAATGTGAATATACCGCCCATACCAGCTATGGCTGGATCCCGGAAAAGGCTGCCTATGTGGTGGATGAGGCCGCCGGAACCGCGATGGCCTACGATGCTTACATTCACCACGTCAATAAGGCCCCGTTGCCTGTGACATTCAGCGTGGCGAAGGAGCAGAAATACCTCATGAAATGGACCCTGACGGGTTTGCCCGTTCAGGGAAATAGGACAGCCACGGCGACCTACACTGTGCGGCTTGATGCAGCGCGGTCCAGGGCAACGATCAGCGCGCGCGTTCATGGCGGAGACGGAAGCCACCGCGGCACCGGCGCGTGTAAACGGGTCAAATAATCTGCCCCGCAGGACGCTTCACTTGAACAGAAACGTGGGGAACTGCGTCAGGGCGCGGGTGGTGGTGAGAGCCTCAAACCCGGCCTGCGCCCCATTGTCAGGGTGGCATTCGCCGTAAAAGGACAGAAGATCGGCCAGCTCTGCCATCCGCGCCTTGCGGGTCTCTTCAGGTAGGAAAGGCGCGTGGGTGGAAAGGTAGAGGGCCGGGCGCTGTTCTTTCAGCCAGGGGATCATCTGCGGTAGAACGTCGAATTCGGCGCCTTCAATATCGAGCTTGACCAGCGACACGCGCGACAGATCCGCCTTTGCTGCGAAATCCTGCCAGCCGATCGTCATCACGTCGGATCCGTGATCGCCATCGTTCAGAAGGCTGCTCATGCTGTCTCCGGCCTCACCGCCAAAAGATGCCATACGGGCAAGACCAAAACCGCCGCTGATGGCGACTGAGAAGGCCGAGACATTGTCGACGCGGTTCAGTTCCAGGTTCCAGGCCAGATGGCGGAAAGCAACCGGGTCGGGTTCAAAACACATCACGCGCCGTGCCTTGTGCGCGCCGTATAGGACGGTGGGACCGATCCAGGCGCCGATGTCGAGATAGTCGTGATCCTTGTCGAGATGGGCATCCAGCACCTGAAAGGTCTCCGGCTCCCACTTGCCTGCCGCGGCCTTGCGCCAGAACTTGGAATGATAGGGATCCAGCCGAAAGGGAACGCCGTTCAACTGACCTACATAGTGGCCCCGCATGCGGTAGAGCGCTTTGCGGGCGCGGATCCAGGCCTCGGCGATCATGGCGGTCTCTCCCATTTGCGCACATAGACGTCGCAGTCAGATGGCGCGGATTTCTTGTCTAGGCCCTTGACCTGCCGAATGCTGCGCCGCATGTATCTGCATAGGAACGCAACAAAATTGACAGGGGTCCGATATGGCTTTTGAACTTCCCGATCTTCCTTATGCACATGATGCGCTGGCTTCCAAGGGCATGTCCGCCGAAACCCTGGAATACCACCACGATCTGCACCACAAGGCCTATGTCGACAACGGCAACAAGCTGATCGCCGGAACCGAGTGGGACGGCAAGACGCTGGAAGAGATCATTGTCGGCACCTACGACAAATCCGCCGTCGCCCAGAACGGCATCTTCAACAACATCTCCCAGCTGTGGAACCACAACCAGTTCTGGGAAATGATGGGTCCGGGCGCCTCCGCGATGCCGGGTGAGCTGGAAAAGGCACTGGTCGAAAGCTTCGGCTCCGTCGACAAGTTCAAGGAAGAATTCTCCGCCGCAGGCGCGGGTCAGTTCGGCTCCGGCTGGGCTTGGCTGGTGAAAGACACCGATGGCGCCCTGAAAGTCACCAAGACCGAGAATGGCGTGAACCCGCTTTGCTTTGGCCAGACCGCGCTGCTGGGTTGTGATGTGTGGGAACACTCCTACTACATCGATTTCCGCAACAAGCGCCCGGCCTACCTGACCAACTTCCTCGACAACCTGGTCAACTGGGAAAACGTCGCTTCGCGCATGTAATCCGCGACAGGATACGAGATACGAAACCCGCGCCGGACCGGCGCGGGTTTTTTCGTGGCAGTTTGATACGCGTCAAGGTTCCCTGCCATGTTTTCCGGTTGGCTGGCGGCACAGAGGAAGCGGAACGGAGGAAAGGGAACACGCATGATTAAATTGCCCAAAGGACTATGGATCATCGTTGCAGACGGCCAGAAGGCGCTGTTTCTGGAGAACGTCAGCGATACGGTGGATGCGGACCTGCGCGTGATGCGCGCCGACGAGATCGCCAACCCGTCGAACGAAGCGCAAGGGTCAGAGGCGCCCGGTCGGCTCAGCGGGGCAGCAAGAGCTGCGCTTGGCGCGGTTGAACCTGCGGACTGGCATCAGATGGCCGAAGATGACTTCGCTGCCGGGGTGGCATCGCTGGTCAACAAATGGGTGGCCGCCGGGGCCTGCTCCGGGCTGGTTTTGATTGCACCGCCGCGCAGCCTTGGCGCGCTGCGCCCCGAGCTAAGCGGGGATGCTGCCAAACTGCTGATTGCGGAGCTGCCGAAAGATCTAACCAAACACCCGGTGCCAGAAATTGCCGAGGCCGTGAAAACCGCGCTGGCACCTGTTTGAGTGATCTCTGACCCCGTTTTGCCGGGGCCAGGGTGCTGGGTTTGGTCCTGAACCGGAGTGCCTTCCGGTTCAGGAGTTCAGCTTGGCCAGTGCCTCTTCGGCGCTGTCGACCCAGGTCAGGTAATCCTGCATCTCTGCGCCCGCGAATTCCTGTGCCACCACGTGTTCCAGAAGGTCGCGCAGCTTGTCCCAGTAGCCATCGGTGTTGACCACTATTATCGGTTTGTCGTGCAGGCCCAGCTGGCGCCAGGTCAGCACTTCGAACAACTCGTCCAGCGATCCCGGGCCGCCGGGCAGCACCACCACGGCGTCGGCGTTATAGAGCATGACCTTTTTACGCTCATGCATGGTTTCGGTCACCACATAGGTTGTGAGATCCGATTTGCCGACCTCGCGCCGTTCCAGATGCACCGGGATCACGCCAAAGGTTTCACCACCTGCAGCCTGCGCCGCCCGAGCGACGGTGCCCATAAGGCCGACGTCTCCGGCACCGTACACGAGCCGCTGACCTTGTGCGGCGAGCCCTTTTCCAAGGGTCTCGGCGGCTGCGGCATAGCTGGCCATTGCTCCAAAACGTGATCCGCAATACACACAGACGGATTTTATGCTCATGAGATAGCCTTTCGACAGGGTTTGGCAGCGAAACAGGTATGCTGTTTTGACCCCAGATACCCCCATTGGTAGGCTGGCTCAACCAAGCGAGGGAAAACATCTCGCACAAGGAAGGAACAAGATGGCGCAAACATCT
This sequence comes from Pseudophaeobacter sp. A-200-2, assembly GCF_041008815.1. Lineage (NCBI taxonomy): Bacteria > Pseudomonadati > Pseudomonadota > Alphaproteobacteria > Rhodobacterales > Roseobacteraceae > Pseudophaeobacter > Pseudophaeobacter sp. A-200-2. Next base: position 160,363 of record NZ_JAXGFU010000008.1, read on the forward strand.
GGAAGTGGGGGGCTCAGCCCCCTGGCGATGGGGGGTATTGCTTCTGTCGTCGTGATCGTGGGCGGCGTCGTGCTGATGCAGCTGGGGGTGTTTGACCGGGGCGAGGGGCCTGAAGAGGCCGCATCGCGCACGGTGGTGCAGCCCGAGGTGACGGTGTCCCCGGCGGCCAAAGAGCCGGTTGGCGTGACCACCACGGTTGAGACCGCCAATTCCGCGGCTGAACCTGAAACTGCGACCGCTTCGGAAAGCGCGCCTGAACCTGCGACCGATGTGCCGCAGCAGACAGCCGCAGAGGATGCGGCCCCTGCGGCAGTTGAGGAGACGGCAGATGCCGTTGTCGAAACCGCCGAGCCAACAGAGACAGTTGAGAGCGAAACGGCGGTAGCCCAGGCACCTGAGGCAGAGGTTCCCGCGGCGGATGACAGCGACACCGTTGCAGATACGCAAAAGGCGGATGTTGCTGCTGATACCGCGACCGAGGAGGCAGCGGTTTCTGAAGACCCTGCGACCACCGCAGAGGCGCCCGTGGAAGAGGCGGCGCCGCTGTTGGAAGCGCCAATGCTGGATCTGGTGCGGGTCGACCCCGACGGTGCCCTTGTGATTGCAGGTCGTGCACAGGCCGGAGCCGCGGTCGAGGTACTGCTGGATGGTACGGTTTTGGAACAGACCGAGGTTCAGGGCAGCGGCGATTTCGTGATTTTTTCCAGCATCCTGCCCAGCGACCAGCCGCGGGTGATTTCGCTTCTGGCGCGGTTCGAGGATCAGAAACAACCCTCTGAGGATCAGTTCATTTTGGCACCGATCTCCGCGGCGCCAGAGCCGCAGGTGGCGGATGCCGAGGATGCCGCGAAGCCCGAGGCCGAGTCTGCGGCTGTATCCAAGGACACCGCAGCTCCGCAGAGCGAAGAGGCCGTGGAGGTTGCGCAGGCTGAAACATCTGAGGCCGTTTCACAGGAACAGTCGACTGAGCAGAGCGGAGCGCCCGCTCCGGTCGCAGCCGAGGGAGAAGTACAGCCCGTCGTAGCCGAAACCACCACGCCGCAGGTCGAGGCGGAAACGGCAGCACCGGAGCAACCGGTGGAGGCTGAGGCCGCACAGGTCGAGGTGGCAACCGCGGAGGGCGAGACCGGCACTGTTGGCCCCGACGATACCACACCGCCCCAAAGCGAGCCGGTGGCCGAGGAAACACTCGCCAGCGCGGAAACCGTTCCTGCGCCGCAGCCGGAGCCAACGGCGGTTGCCGTGCTAAGGGCCGGTGCAGACGGTGTAGAGCTGGTGCAGCCAGCCACGCCGGTTCTGAATGGCAAGGTCGCGCTTGATACCATCAGCTATTCCGACAGCGGCGAGGTGCTGCTGGCTGGGCGTGGCCGCGCGGGTGCCTTGGTGCGGGTCTATGTGGACAATGCGCTCAAGACCGAATTTCTCGTGGCCGAGGATGGCCGCTGGGGCGGCGCGCTGGCTGCCGTGGAACCGGGCATCTACACTCTGCGTCTGGATGAAATTTCCGCTAGCGGCGAAGAAGTCCTGAGTCGTCTTGAAACCCCCTTCAAACGCGAGGCGCCCGAGGTGCTGCAACCGCAGACGCAGCAGCCGGGACAGGCGCCGGATCAGCCGGTTCCGCTGGTACGGGCCATCACGGTGCAAAAGGGCGATACCCTTTGGGCGATCTCGCAGGAACGCTATGGCAGCGGGTTCCTTTATGTCCGTGTGTTCCAGGCCAACCAGGATGCGATCCGCGATCCCGACCTGATCTATCCCGGACAGGTGTTCAACCTGCCGGACTGATCTGTTCGGTGTACCAGAAACGCGCCGTGTCCCCAGCCACAGGGGGCGCGGCGTATCCTTTCCCAGCTTTGTGCTTGGGATATGTAGTAGGCGATACGCATCAGACATCGCCAGCCCGCCGGAAGGCCCAGCCGCAGGAACGCCATGAGACGATCCCCCACCACCATCGATTCCATCTCGGCCGAGGAACGCCGCTCAAGCCTGCGCACCCTGCGCAAGGTGGTTCCTTACCTGTGGCCCGCAGACCAGAAGAGCGTGAAATACCGGGTCGTTCTGGCCATGGTGGTGTTGATCCTGGCCAAGCTAATCGCCGTTTATACGCCGGTTCTGTACAAGGGCGCGGTGGATGCGTTGGCGGGTGAAGGCGTGCCGCCGCTGGCGCTCGGCGCGGTGGGGCTGACCGTCGCCTATGGTGTGGCGCGGGTGCTGACGAACGGATTCCAACAGCTGCGGGATGCGGTGTTTGCGCCTGTCACCCAGCGGGCGCTACGCGGTCTGGCGCTGGAGACATTTCAGCACATTCACCGACTGTCGATGCGCTATCATATCACCCGCAAGACCGGCGGATTGTCCCGGATCATCGAACGCGGGGTCAAGGGCGTCGAATTCCTGCTGCGGTTCCTCTTGTTCTCGATCGGTCCGCTGGTGCTGGAACTGGTGCTGGTGGCCATCATTCTGACGGTGCTGTTCGACGCGCGCTATCTGCTGGCGGTCGGTGTCACCATCGCGCTTTATGTCTGGTTCACGCTGGCGATCACCGAATGGCGGGTGAAACTGCGCCGCGAGATGAACAAGCAGGACACTGACGCCAACCAAAAGGCGATCGACAGCCTGCTGAATTTCGAAACGGTCAAATATTTTGGGGCTGAAGAGCGCGAGGCGGCCCGCTATGACGGGGCCATGCGTGCCTATGCGCAGGCGGCGCTGAAGACTGCCTATTCGCTGGCCTTCCTGAACTTTGGCCAGAGCGTGATCATCACTGGCGGTTTGATAACGGTAATGGTTATGGCGGCCATCGGCGTGCAGGACGGCAGCCTCAGCGTTGGTGATTTCGTGATGGTAAACGCCTACATGGTCCAGATCACTGTGCCTCTGAACTTCCTCGGCTCGGTCTACCGGGAAATCCGCCAGAGCCTTGTTGATATGGGTGAAATGTTCGACCTGCTGGAACAGCCGCCGGATGTGAAGGACCGTCCGAATGCGGCTGAGCTGAAGGTCAGCAAGGGGCATATCCGGTTGGAGGACCTGCATTTCGGTTATGACCCGGAGCGCGAGATCCTGAAGGGTATCACCATGGAGGCCAAACCAGGTGAGACGGTGGCCATCGTCGGCTCCACCGGGTCCGGTAAATCCACCATCGGGCGGCTGTTGTTCCGGTTTTACGATGTCACCGGCGGTGCCCTAACCATCGACGGGCAGGATGTGCGCAGCGTCAGCCAGAAAAGCCTGCATGCCGCCATTGGCGTGGTGCCGCAGGACACGGTGCTGTTCAACGACACCATCCGCTACAACATCGCCTATGGCCGCGATGGCGCCACCCAGCAAGAGATCGAAGACGCCGCGCGCGCGGCGCAGATCCATGATTTCATCGCCGGTCTTCCGCAGGGCTATGACACGCAGGTTGGCGAACGCGGGCTGAAACTGTCGGGCGGTGAGAAACAGCGCGTCGGCATTGCCCGTACCCTGCTGAAGGATCCGCCGATCCTGCTGCTGGACGAGGCAACTTCGGCACTGGATACCGATACCGAGCGCGAGATCAAGGAAGCGCTGGCGCGGGCCGGGCAGGGGCGCACGGTGATCACCATCGCGCACCGCCTGTCCACCGTCGCCGAGGCGGATCAGATCGTGGTGCTGGAGCAGGGGGAGATCGCGGAAGCAGGCTCTCACGAGGATCTTCTTGCGCGCGGTGGCCGTTATGCCCATCTGTGGCAGCGCCAGCAAGCGGATCAGGATGTCGCCTGAGCCTGTCAGCGCGGGTGGCGTTCCAAAGGCGCGCGGTAGGGTGAACGGGATAAAGAGTGTAAGATGAACGTGTTACTGGACTGGGCTCTTTTTCTGTTCATCTGCGCAGTGCCGCTTTTGACCCTGCTGCCGCTGCTGCGGCACGAAGGCTGGTGGGTGCGGGGCTTTGAATTCCCGGCCTTGCAGATCACTACGGTCACCGTTGCTGCCTTGCTGGCCTATGTCAGGGTCTACGGCTGGCAGGGGCAGGGCGATAAAGCGCTGATCGTTCTGTTGTTGCTTTGCTCGGCGCTGCAGTGCGTGCGGATCATCCGCTATACGCGGCTTTTTCCCTATCAGATCCAGTCAGCGCGGCAGATGCGGCCTGACGATCAGCTGAACCTTCTGGTGGCCAACGTCCTGATGACCAACCGCAACGCGCAGCCGCTGCTGGACCTGATCCGCGAGACACAGCCGGATCTGGTGCTGACGGTAGAGACAGACGCGTGGTGGGAAGAACAACTGGAGCAGATCGAGGCGGACTACCCTTACCGGGTGAAGCAGCCGCTCGATAACCTTTACGGGATGCATCTTTATTCCCGGCTCGAGTTGATCGACCCGCAGGTCCACTTTTTGGTGGAGGAGGGCGTGCCCTCGATGCATGGCTCCGTGGTTCTTGCCTCGGGACAGCGGGTTGCCTTGCATTGCCTGCACCCGGCGCCACCCAGCCCGACGGAGAACCCGACCTCTGCCGAACGGGATGGAGAGCTGTTGCTGGTGGCCAAGACCATTGACGCCAGCGCGGGACCGGTGGTGGTCATGGGGGATCTCAACGATGTGGCCTGGTCGGCATCGACCCGGCTGTTCCAAAAGTTGAGCGGTCTTTTGGATCCGCGCATTGGGCGGGGGATCTTCAGCACCTTTCACGCATGCTACCCGCTGCTGCGCTGGCCGCTGGATCACGTCTTCTGCTCGGGTGATTTCACGCTGGTTTCGATGAAGCGGCACCGCAACATCGGCTCGGATCACTTTCCCATTCAGGTGGTTCTGCAGCACACGCCGCGGGCGCGTCAGTTGCACCCGGAACCGGCGCCCGGCCCAGGCGATGAAGAGCTTGCACAGAAGAAGATTGAAAACGTATCCGCGGATGAAACCGCCCTTTTGTAAGTCGTGCTGGCGCCAGAGGCGCAATGCTGCGCAGAGAAAAGAAAGGCCCCGCATCTGCGGGGCCTTTCTTTCATCTGGTTGTCTGCCCAGACACGGCGTTTACTCCGCTGCGCGCAGGGCGGGGCCTGTGCCCGGTCCTGTGTCGGGCTCGCTATCGTCTGCCGGGCTCCTGTCGATCTCTACCCAGAGCAGCTCGGTCGTGGGCAGTTTGCGCGCTTTCTTGGCCAGACGCATATCCTGCGCGATCCGGCTGGACCGGCCACCGGTGATGCGCGCCAGCAGGCGGCCCATCCACGACAGGTAGGTCGCCAGCCACACCCGGATCGACAGCAGCGATGGCGTCACCACCAGCGTCAGCACGGTAGCAATGCCAAGGCCAAAGACCACGGCGGTCGCCAGCTGCTTCCACCACAGCGCGGTGGGGCTGTTGATGGAGTAGCCACCGTCGATGAAGTCGAGGCTGATGCCGAACATCATCGGAGCCAGACCGGCCATGGTTGTGACGGTGGTCAGCAGCACGGGACGGATGCGTGCCTCGGCGGTGCGGATGATCGCCTCGATCCGGGGCATGTGCTGGCTGAACTCCTGATAGGTGTCGATCAGAACAATGTTGTTGTTCACCACGATCCCCGCCAGCGCGACGATGCCGGTACCCGTCATGATGATCGAGAACGGCTGCTGCATCACCATCATGCCGATCAGCACCCCGGTGGTGGAGAGCACCACCGCCAGCAGCACCAGCGCCGAATTGTAGAAGCTGTTGAACTGCGCCAGAAGGATCACGAACATCAACCCCAGCGCCCCGGCAAAAGCCTTGGACAGGAAGGCGCCGCTTTCCTCTTGCTCCTCCTGGTCGCCGGTCCATTCCCATGTGATGGATTTCGGGAAGGGATCGGTGTCCAGCCATGTGGTGATGGCCGCCAGCCGTTCATTGGCGTTGACCGGCAGGATTCGGGCGTCCTCTGCGACGGCGGTGCCGAGCTCTTCAGCCGTATCGGCCTGATCCAGGGCGAAGATCGTATAGCGGTTGCCATTGGCAGCGGTGATTTGCCCCTCGGCCGCCGTCACGGTGTCGGGGACCGCTTTTAGCAGGCCCAAAACCCTGTCCTCGCCAGTCTCGGGATCGGCTGTGACGACTTTGCTGAGACCCGGCTCCACATCCGCCTTCACATCATAATACCGCTGCTGCTGCACGCGGCTGATCTGCGCCAGTTTCGGAACCGGCTGGCGGGTGATGAAGTTGCTGAGCGGAACCAGGCCATCGGTGGTGCGGACCTTGAGGTTGTCCAGCGTCGACAGCACACGATCTTCATCGGGCAGGCGCACGCGGATCTCGATTTCCTCATCCGAGCTGTCCACCCGCATGGTGTCGAGCAAGATACCACGCGTCACCAGCTGCACCATGGCGCCCACCGTGGCCACATCGGCGCCATAGCGGCCCGCCTTTTCCACATCCACGTCGATCTGCCAGTCGATACCGGGCAGGGGCAGGGTGTCCTCAACCAGCGTCAGCCCCGGCATTTCGTCGAAATAGGCGCGCGCGGTTTCGGTGGCGGATGTCAGGTCCTCCCAGCCGTCGCCCTTGATCCGCAGATGGATGGGTTTGCCCGACCCGGGGCCTTGCTCGAGTGCCTTTAATTCGGCCACAAAGCCCGGCAGTTTTTCCAGCTCGGCGTTCAGTTCGTCTATCACTGTATGGCCGTCATAGGCTGAAGCGGTCACCTCGCGGGTCAGCAGATCGAAGAACCATGTTTCCGTCTGCGTCGGGCGATCTTCCCAGGGGATGATTTCGAACTGGACCTGACCAACGGTATCCTGCGGCGATTGCCCGCCGCCGGGGCCACCGGTATCAAGACCACCTTCACCTGCAAAGGAGAAGACGTTGATCACCGCCGGATGCGCTTTGATGACCTCTTCGGCTTGGCGCACCATTTCGTCCTTTTCATGCAGCGAGATATTGCCACGTGCCCTCACAAATGCCGTGGCTTGCTCCGGTTCGGATTCCACGAAGAACTCGACGCCATAGTTGTTCTCGCTGAACATCTGGAACACCGTCATGATGCTGAAGGCAACCGCTGCAATCGTGACCAGAGGCATGATTGGATTGCCCGCGATGAACTTGATGAAATAGCCGAACGGCGTATGGCGGTAGCCTGCAGAGACCACCTTTGGTTTGCGCTCGATCCGGGCGGCACCCAGCGCGGTGGAGGCGGCAAAGGCCGACAGCACAAAGACCAGCGCGCCAAAGAGCGGCGGGATGGCACCGGGCATGGCGGCAGCAGCGGCGTCGGGCAGTAGGTAGCCCGGATTCAGCATCTGCATCAGACCGGCGAACATGCCCCAGATCGGCGGCGGCACCAGCAGCGCCCGTGCCCACCATGGCAGCACCGCACGCAGGCCTTGCGAGGTGCCTTCGAACACCCGGCTAATACGACCGGAGACGCCGCCCATGACCGGCAGGTAGACCAGCGCCACCACCAGCGATGCGGAGAGGACGAAGATCAGCGTTACCGGCAGCATGCCCATGAATTCACCCGGCACACCGGGCCAGAACAGCATCGGCAAGAAGGCGCAAAGCGTCGTCGCGGTCGAGGAGACAACCGGCCAGAACATGCGCTGCGCAGCCTCCACATAGGCGTGCATCGGGCCGGTGCCTTCGCTGATGCGTTTGTCTGCGTATTCCACCACCACGATGGCGCCATCGACCAGCATGCCCACGGCAAGGATCAGACCGAACATCACGATGTTGGAGACAGAGATCCCCATCAGCGCCAACAGGGCAAAGCACAGAAGGAAAGAAGTCGGAATGGCAAAGCCCACCAGCAGCGCCGCTCGGCTACCCAGCGAGGACAGAACCACGATCATCACCAGCGCAATCGCGGTCAGGACCGAGCCTTCCAGCTGGCTGACCATGGAGCCGACCACGCGGCTCTGGTCGTTGGAGGTACCAAGCGAGATCGCCGCGCGCAGTTCTGCGGGCCACTTCTGCTCGGATTTGGCGATGGTTTCTTTCACCAGATCCACTGTGTCGATCAGGTTGAACCCTTTCCGTTTGACCACTTGCAGGGCAACGGTGTCTTCGCCGTCGAACCGTGCGGTGCCTTCGCGATCTTCGAAGGTATAGTTGATCTGCGCCAGTTCCCCCAGCTTGACCACCCGGTCGCCGTTGGTCTTGATCGGCAGGGCGTAAATGTCGCGCACATCGTCAAAGGACGACGGGATCTTGATCGAGAAGGTGCCTTGCGCGGTTTCAACCTCACCCGCCGCGATCAACTGGTTGTTGTTCTGTACCACGTTGATCAGTTCAAGCGCGGTCACGTTGTAGGATTCCAGCCGCAGCGGGTCGATCACCACCTCGACCATCTCATCGCGGTTGCCCGCGATGGGGGCCTCCAGCACCGCATCCAGCGATTCCAGATCGTCCTGCAGGTCCTTGGCGATGCGCGCCATGGTCCGTTCCGGCACATCGCCGGTCAGGTTGACGATGACGATTGGGAATTCGGAAAAGTTGATTTCCTTGATGACGTATTGCTCGGCCGCTGACGGGAAATCCGCCTGCGCCGTATTCATCGCATCGCGCACATCGGCGATTGTGGCGCTCTTGTCCCAGCCAAAGTCGAACTCCAGCAGGACACCGGCGTAATTCTCTGCCGCGGTGGAGGTCATTTCCTTCAGCCCGTCCAGATCGACAAGCTCCGATTCCATCGGCTTGACCAGCAGACTTTCGCTGTCTTCGGCGGAAATGCCGGGAAACTGCACCGAGACGTGCAGCATCGGAATGTCGATGTCCGGCTCGCCTTCTTTTGGAAGGCTGACATAGGCAAACCCGCCCACCAGGAGCGAGATCACGATAAAGGCCAGAACCATGCGGGCCCGGTCTGCGGCCCAGGAGACTATGCCGGTCATTGCATCGCCTCCTGATAGGTGGGTGCAACGGGCACGCCTGCGGTGACGAAGTCCTGACCGACGACGATCACGTCAGCCTTTTCCGGCAGGCCGCTGACCCAGACGCCCTCGGCCGTGTCGCGCAGCAGGGTGACCAGAACGAAGCCGGCAGTTTGATCCTCGCGCACGATCCGCACGCCGAGCCGCCCATCGTTGTTGAGGGTCAGCGCCGATTGCGGCAGCAGATGCGCCTTGGTGCCCTCTGCGGAGATCACGATATCGGCGGTCTGCCCGTCGCGGATCTTCAGGTCGGGATTGTCGACGGTGATTTCGACCTCAAAGGTGCGTGTGGTCGGATCAGCCGAACGGCTGACGAATGTGACCTCGCCCTGAACCCGCGCGCCATTGGCCAGTTCGGCCCCGGCCAGCGCGCCAAGATGCACCCGGTTGACTTCGGTTTCAGGCACAAAGCCCACCACCTTGATGGTGTCCAACTGGATGACGGTCGCACAAAGGCTGCCCGGCTGCATCAGGCTGCCGATTTCTGCGGTGTCGCTTTCCAGGAGGCCATCAAAAGGCGCTGTAATACGCAACCGGTCAATTTCCTTGCTGGTGGAGGCGACCAGCGCCAGCGCGGATTCGATGCCCGCACGCGAGGTTTCCAGACCACCCTGCGCCGCAGCGATCCCGGCAACCGCCGTGCGTTCGGCCGCCCGCGCCGCCGCCAGCCGTGTTTCCGAGGCATAGCCTTCCTGCGACAGTTTTTCAGCCGCCGTCAGGTTGATTGTCGCTTCTTTCAGGCGGGCGTTGGCTTCTTCCAGCTTGGCTTCGGCTTCGGGGGTACGGGCGCGCGCTTCGAGCAGACGGGCCTGCGCCTCCTGGTGCGCGGCCAGCCGGGTGCCCGGATCCAGCTCGCACAACAGATCGCCCGCCTTGACCTGCGTGCCCTTGCGCAGCGGCTCTGACAGCACGGTGGATGTTGTTTCGGCCTTGACCTCGACCTGACGTGCGGCCTGTGTCTGGCCGCGCAGGATTACGGCGCTGTCGAGCGGCCGCGCTTCGCTGCGTTTGACGACGACGCCGACGCGTTTTTCTGCAGTGACCGTGACACTGGCCGAGCCTTCGGCAGAGGGTTCGCTTTCAACGGTCTCTGTTGCTTCGACAGCAGTCTCGCCACGGGCGAAGGCAAACAGATCCTCCCGCTGCAGGACCAGGAAATACAGTCCGGCGGTGACGGCAATCGCGGTCAGAAGGGGTATCAAACGCATTTCGGGCCTTTCTCAAATAACACTGAGCAAGCCACAGCCATTGGCTGGGCTTTCCAAGAGGGTTCCGCCAGACACCCGGGAAAAAGTCATAGTAAGCATGTAGGCATTGTCCATACTAAACAAAGCAGTTCACTTCATATTTTTACCCATTGTTTCAGCCTTGCGCCCGGATTGCCGGATATTGCGGCTCTTGGCTTGTACCCGAAGGCGCGTTAAGAGAGGCGTCACGTGAGACAATTTTCCGGCACAGACCGGGCATATCGGGGACATTTTCATGAGCGACACCGACAGCTTTATCGAAGAGGTGACCGAAGAGGTGCGCCGGGACCGCCTGTTCCTGATGCTGAAACGCTATGGCTGGATCGGTGGTCTGGCCGTGGTGGTCATCGTGGGCGGTGCCGCCTATCGCGAATATTCCAAGGCGCAGGAACTCGCCGCAGCACAGGCGCTTGGCGATGGCATGATTGCCGCGCTGGCAGCTGATGAACCCGTAGACCGCGCCGAGGCACTGGCGCAGGTGGCCGCTGGCTCTGAAACCGGCGCTGCCGTGGCCAAGATGATGCGCGCAGGCGCCCTGGCCGAAGCCGAGGATACCGAGACCGCCGTTGCGGTCCTCAGTGAAGTCGCCACCGATGGCGAGCTGCCGCTGGTTTACCGTCACATCGCCAGCTTCAAGGCGCTGGCCCTGCAGGCAGAGACGCTGAGCCTTGAAGAGCGCCGCCTGCAATACGAGGCCCTGGCACAGCCCGGTGCACCTTTGTCGCTGCTGGCGTCCGAGCAACTTGCACTGCTGGACATCGAAGCCGGTGAGACCGAAGCCGCAATCGAGCGTCTGCAGGCGATTACGGCGGATGCGACTGTCAGCCGGGACTTGCAAGACCGCGCAACTCAAGTGATTGTAGCACTTGGTGGAAAACCGGACGCGGCAGACGCGCCGGAAGGTTAAAAGGCGCCGCGCGGAATGTGCGCGGAGAGGGAAACGAATTGCGGGGCAGGGCAATGACGGCAGCTAAATCCATTTCTCGCGCGCGGGCGCTTTTTTGCGGTAGCGCGATGGCTCTGGTTCTGGCCGCCTGCGCCGAACCCGAGGTGATCCTGCAAGGGCAGCGTGAAGACATCCGTCCCGATGCCAATATCGAGGTGGTCAACCAGTCGCGGCCAATTTCCCTGCCCAGCCAGACCGTCAACGCTTCCTGGGCGCAGACGCACGGTCTTCCGGCGCAGCGCACCGCGCATCCGGCGCTGTCGACGGCGCCGCAATTGCAGTGGGCCGTTTCCATCGGCGAGGGCGACAGCCGCCGCCAGCGCATCACGGCCCGCCCCGTTGTGGCTGATGGGCGTATCTACACGCTGGACAGCGCGGCCCGCGTCAGCGCGGTCTCTCCCTCCGGTCAGCTTCTATGGCAAAGCGATCTGATTCCCGCCCGCGAAGGCGAAGGCCAGGCCACCGGCGGCGGCATGGCCTATGACAAGGGTGTTCTTTACATCTCCTCCGGTTTTGGCGTTCTGACCGCGCTGGAGGCCAGCACCGGCAAACAGATCTGGCGTCAAAAACTGGAAGCCACCGGATCGGGCGAACCGATGGTGCGTGACGGGCTGGTCTATCTGGTGGCCGGGGATGATACCGGCTGGGCCGTCAACACCTCTGATGGCCGCATCGCGTGGCAGGTCGAAGGCGTGCCGAGCCCCTCTAACGTGCTGGGCGCCCCGTCGCCAGTGATTGCCGGGGATTACGTCATCTTTGCCTTTGGCTCCGGCGATCTGGTCGCAAGTTTCCGCCGTGGCGGAGTGCGCCGCTGGAACGCCTCGGTGGCGGGGCAGCGCGTCGGCACCACGCTGGCGCGGATCAGCGATGTCACCGGTGCGCCGGTGGTGGTCGGAAACCGTGCCTTCGTGGGGAACCATTCGGGCCGCACCGTGGCGATCGACACCAACAATGGCGATCGCATCTGGACGGCTCAGGAAGGGGCCATCGGTCCGGTCTGGCCTGCGGGAGGCAGCCTGTTCCAGATCAGCGACCGCAACCAGCTCCTGCGTCTGGATGCCTCCAGCGGAGAGGTGATCTGGGCTGTGGATCTGCCGGGCTATCTGAAGGACAAGCCTTCTAAACGCGGCGCTGTGGTGGCCCACTATGGTCCGGTGCTGGCAGGTGGTCAGGTGATTATCACCTCCAACGATGGTCAGATTCGCATGTTCGATCCCCGTGACGGCAGCCTGACGCGCAGCATCGAGGCCCCCGGCGGCGCGACGACCGCGCCGGTTGTTGCGGGTAAGACCCTTTATGTGGTTTCCTCGAAAGGGGAGCTTCTCGCCTTCCGTTAAAGCGTCGATCGGCTCTGGCCGTAAGACAGCAGATGCGCTATGGGGCGCGTCTGAATCGCAAAAAGTTGGGTCCGATGTCTTTTACCCTCGCTATCGTGGGCCGTCCGAATGTGGGCAAGTCCACCCTGTTCAACCGCCTTGTCGGCAAGAAACTGGCCTTGGTCGATGACCAGCCGGGGGTCACCCGTGACCTGCGCGAAGGCGAGGCCCGCCTTGGCGATCTGCGGTTCACCGTCATCGACACCGCCGGCCTTGAGGATGCCACCGACAATTCGCTCGAAGGGCGCATGCGCCGCCTGACCGAACGGGCGGTGGATATGGCGGATGTCTGCTTGTTCATGATTGATGCGCGCACGGGTGTGACCCCGGTGGACGAGATGTTTGCCGATATCCTGCGCAAAAAATCCGCGCATGTCATTCTGGCGGCAAATAAATCCGAAGGCTCCGCAGCCGATGCCGGGGTTTTGGAAGCCTATGGCTTGGGCCTAGGGGAGCCGATCCGACTGTCCGGCGAGCATGGCGAGGGTCTGAATGATCTATATTCCCAGCTGCTGCCGATTTCGGAACGTTTTGAAAAGACCGCGCAGGACAATGCTCCGCTGACGGACGTGTCTGTGGACGAAGATCTGGACGACGAGGATGCCGAGTACGAGGTCCCTCAGCCAACGATGGACAAGCCGCTGCAGGTGGCTGTCGTCGGCCGTCCCAACGCGGGCAAATCGACCCTGATCAACAAGATCCTTGGTGAGGATCGCCTGCTGACCGGCCCCGAGGCGGGGATTACCCGCGATGCGATTTCGCTGAAGATCGACTGGGCAGGCACGCCGATGCGGGTCTTTGACACTGCCGGTATGCGCAAAAAAGCTAAGGTTCAGGAAAAGCTGGAAAAACTGTCCGTATCGGACGGGCTGCGCGCAGTGAAATTCGCCGAGGTCGTGGTGGTGCTTCTCGATGCGGACATCCCCTTTGAACAACAGGACTTGCGGATCGCCGATCTGGCCGAGCGGGAAGGGCGTGCGGTTGTTGTCGCGGTCAACAAATGGGACATCGAGGACAACAAGCAGGAAAAGCTGAAAAACTTGAAAGAGGCCTTTGCCCGGTTGCTGCCGCAGCTGCGCGGGGCGCCGCTGGTCACGGTATCGGCCAAGACCGGCAAGGGGCTGGACCGGCTGCACGCTGCCATTATGCGTGCCTATGACGTCTGGAACCGCCGGGTGCCCACCGCGGCGCTGAACCGTTGGCTGACTGGCATGCTGGAGCAGCACCCGCCGCCTGCGCCGCAGGGCAAGCGGATCAAGCTGCGCTATATGACCCAAGCCAAGACGCGCCCGCCGGGGTTCGTGGTGATGTGTTCCCATCCGGACAAAATCCCGGCCAGCTATACCCGTTATCTGGTGAATGGTCTGCGCGAGGATTTCGACATGCCCGGCACGCCGATCCGGCTTTATATGCGCGGGCAGGCGGACAAGAACCCCTACAAGGGCCGTAAGAAAGCCGCGCCCTCGAAGCTGCGCAAACACCTGGAAGGGCGCAGGGACTGATTCCAGGCGCTGCCCCCCAAGGGCTTGCGCGCCCTAGGCCAAAGACCAAAATTTTTGCTGGACCGGTTCGCATCTGCGGGCCGGTCCTTTTCACACGTTGAAATCCGTTGCCAAGCCATTAACATTAAATGGCATTGGCAGGGCGTCAGCCGATTTTCTGATCTTCCCAGCCAATGGAGTTTTTAAACGTCAAGCGCCCGGAGATTTTACACCGGCGTCACAGAGCGTATTTAAGGGAAGTCTCATGGACCTGAGAACTTACACGCGTGAATATACAAAGAAAGATAACCGCCTGGCGGCATTGAGTTATTTCGGCACCTTCGCGGTCTACTTTCTATCCCTCTACTTGGCCATCGCCTATGTCGAGCGGTGGTATATCCTGATTCCAGCAGGGGTGATCTTTGCCTTTGCGGCGGTGCGGCTTTATGTGCTGCAGCATGATACCGGGCACCATTCGCTGTTCGAAACCCGCAGGCAAAACGAAATCGCGGGCCACGTCCTGTCGCCTTTCACCTTTGCGCCGTTCGAGGTGATGAAGCAGAACCACAACCTGCACCATGCCAATATCGGCAATCTGGAACACCGGGAAACCGGCGAGATACACACGATGACCCTGCGTGAGTGGAAAGAGGCGGGGTTCTGGGAGCGGCTGACCTATCGGCTTTACCGCAATCCGTTGGTGCTGGTGCCGGTGGGGTCGGCCTTTACCTATTTCATTCGCTACCGCTGGCCCAAGAACACCACCAAGTTCGGCATTCTGGGGGTGCTGCTGCATAACATGGTGATCATTGCGCTGATTTCCCTGCTTTATTACGTGGCAGGCCCGACGGGTCTGTGGGTGTGGCTGGCATTCTCGTTCCTTGGCGGCATGATCGGGGTGTTTCTGGTCTATCTGCAGCATAACTTTGAAGACACCTACTGGGATCGTCGCCCGGATCTGAACCCGCAGGAGGCAGCGTTGCAGGGGTCCTCCTGCCTGGATTTCGGCTGGTTCTTCGATTTTGCCGTCGCCAATATCACACTTCACGACATCCATCACTTCAACGCCCGCATCCCCAGCTATCGCCTGCGCAAGTGCCATTATAATCTGCCGCCTGAATTTGCGCTGCGGCGGATCTCATTTGGTGAAGCTTTGCGCGCTTTGTCTCTGAAACTATGGGATGAAGAGCAAAAACGCCTGGTGCCCTTTCCGGCCTGAAACGCGCATTGCATACTAAGGGCACGCTAGGTACGGCAGCCCATTCCGGCAGCCCGTGTAGCTGCCGGGAAAAGAAAAGGAAGATTGAAATGACGGCTCTCAAGGATCTCAAAGGGGTTGGTCCCGCGCTGGAAAAGGCGCTGAAGGATCAGGGGATCACGTCGGTCGAGGCGCTGGCAGCGATCAGCGAAAAAGATCTGAGCAAGGTACCCGGCATTGGGGCCGCGCGCGCCGCGCGCCTGAAGCAGGCCGCCGTTGCACCGCAGGCCGGGGCTGTGCCCGTACAGCCGCGTCCGACCGCGCCAGTGCGCACCGGGCGCCCTGCCGCAAGGCCGACGAAGGTGACCCGTGAGGTCCCGCCTGAGGATGCAACCCAGCTGAACGCTGCGCTCGCCGCCGCCGAGGCGGCCCGGCTCGCGGCTGAGGAAAAAGCTGCCAAGGCCAAGATCAAGGCGCGCAAGGCCGCCAAGAAGGCCGAGGCGCTGGCGCTGGAAATGGCCGAAGCGCGCGTGAAGGCCAAGGAAAAGGCCAAACGCATGAAGGCCAAGGCGCGTAAGGCGATCGAGCGGGAAAAGGCCAAGGCTGAAGCCATCCTGGCCCGCAAGAAGAGCGGCGGAAAGCTGGATGCAAGCGATAAGGCCACCAAGGAGAAACCCGGAAAGGAAAAGCCGGGCAAGGCAAAAGCCGAAAAGGCCAAACCAGCCAAGGACAAAACGGCAAAGGCGAAGAAATCCAAGAAGACAAAGGGTTGAAGCCAACGCCTGCGACGCGCCTGTAGCACGACAAAGAAAAACCGGCCCGCATTCTCGGGGCCGGTTTTCTTGTTTTCAGGTCTGGGGAGCTGGGCTCAGGCCAGTGCGCCCTCTGCCGTCAGGGTCAGCTTACCGCCCAGATAGGGCGCCAGCGCCTCAGGCAGTTTGACCGATCCATCCGCCTGCTGGCCGTTTTCCAGAACCGCGATCAGGCAGCGGCCCACGGCCAGGCCCGATCCATTCAGCGTGTGCACGAACTCGGGCTTGCCACCGCCTTCGGGGCGGAAACGCGCGTTCATGCGGCGGGCCTGGAAATCGCCGGTGGTCGAGACCGAGGAAATCTCGCGATAGGCATTCTGGCCGGGCAGCCAGGCTTCGATGTCATAGGTGCGGCGCGCGCCAAAGCCCATGTCGCCGGTGCACAGAATCACGGTGCGATAGGGCACGCCCAGCTTCTCCAGCAACCCTTCGGCGCAGCGCAGCATGCGTTTCTGCTCGGCGTCGGACTCGTCCGGGTGGGTGACCGAAACCATTTCGACCTTTTCGAATTGGTGCTGGCGCAGCATGCCCGAGGTGTCGCGGCCCGCGGAGCCCGCTTCGGAGCGGAAGCACAGGGTATGCGAGGTCATGCGGATCGGCAGTGCGCTGGCATCGAGCACATCCTCTGCGACGGAATAGGTCAGCGGCACCTCGGAGGTCGGCACCAGCCACCAGCCATTGGTGGTCTGATAGCTGTCCTCGCCGAATTTCGGCAGCTTGTCGGTGCCATACATTGCTTCGTCGCGCACCAGAACAGGGGAGTTCACCTCGGTAAGGCCATTCTCATCGACGTGGGTGTCGATCATGAACTGTGCCAGCGCCCGGTGAATGCGTGCTACTGCGCCTTTCAGGAAGACAAAGCGCGAGCCAGAGACCTTGGCGGCGGTCTCAAAGTCCATGGCTGTTGCGACGCCGGTGATCTCAAAATGTTCCTTCGCGGTGAAATCGAACTCCGCGGGCGTGCCCCAGCGGTTGACCTCGACGTTGTCGTCCTCGTCAGCCCCATCCGGCACATCCTCGGCGGGGTTGTTGGGCAGGCGGGCCAGCATGTCGGTCAGCTTGGCGTCGAGCTCCTTGGCTTCGGTCTGCAGAGCGGCAACCTCGGCCTTCTTGCCGGCAACTTCGCTGCGCAGGCGTTCGAACTCTTCCTCGTCGCCCTTGGCCTTGGCTGCGCCGATGGCCTTGGCGGCCTTGTTCTGGGCGGCCTGTGCTTCTTCGGCGGCCTGGATCTTGGCCCGGCGCGCCTCGTCCAGAGCCAGCACCTCAGAGGACACAGCCGCATCCCCACGCCGCGCCAGAGCGGCGTCAAAAGCGGCAGGATTTTCGCGGATCGCGCGGATGTCGTGCATGGGGTGGCTCCTGTATAAGAGACGACGTTGAATCAGTGCCAAACCTATGCCCGAGCCGCAGCCAAAGAGGAAGAGGGCACAACGGGGTTTGTATAAGGGTGTTGCAAGGCGGAATCTGCACATCGTCGCACCGCCTTTGCCTTGCAACTGTCCAGACCAGCGCATAGGTTCGCCTGCAAAATAAGGCAGCCCCGCATGGGCTCTCCAGACAGAAGGAATATCCCCTTGGACGCAAATACGATTGGCCAGTTTCTCCCGCTCATTCTGATCTTTGCGATCATGTACTTCCTGCTGATCCGCCCGCAGCAGAAGAAGATGAAGGAACACCAGAAAATGGTCGAGAACCTGCGCCGCGGCGATCAGGTGGTGACCCAGGGTGGTCTGATCGGCAAGGTTGCCAAGATCAAGGAAGAGAACGAGGTCGAAGTCGAAGTCGCCGAGGGCGTCAAGGTCCGCGTTGTGCGCTCGACCATCGCTCAGGTGCTGTCCAAGACAGAGCCGGCAGCGTAAGCTTCTGATCTTAAATATCTGAAAAGGCAGGGCAATGCTGCAAATCGATCTCTGGAAGAGGGTGCTGATCTGGCTGGTCTGTGTGGCCGGCCTTTTGCTAGCCCTGCCAAATGCGTTCTACACCCGTGTCGAACAGGCCAATGATGCCGTCGCCGCGATCGAGATGAAGGGGGAGACTCCGGAGCGGCTCGAACAGGCGGGGCAATGGCCCGAATGGATGCCTTCGGGGCTGGTCAACCTGGGCCTTGATCTGCGCGGCGGTGCGCATCTGCTGGCCGAGGTCAAGGTCGCCGATGTCTATGCTGCGCGCATGGATGCGCTCTGGCCCGAGGTGCGCGATGCACTGCGCCCCGAGCGGGCCACCATCGGCACCTTCCGGCTGCAACCGGCACCGGACGGGCAGATTCGCGTCAAGATCTCCCAGCCCGAGGGCATGGCCCGGGCGCTGGAAGTGGTGCGTGGGCTGGCAAGTCCGGTCACCAGCCTCACCGGTGGCGGGGCAACGGATATCGTCGTTTCTGCCGAGGGTGATGTGATCATCATCGAGCTGAGCGAGGCCGAACGCCTTGCCTCGGATGACCGTACGGTGCGCCAGTCGCTGGAAATCGTGCGCCGCCGGATCGATGAGGTCGGCACCCGTGAGCCCACCATTCAGCGTCAGGGCGCCGACCGGATCCTGATCCAGGTGCCGGGTATCGGCAGTGCCTCTGAGCTGAAAGAGATCATCGGCACCACCGCGCAGCTGACGTTCAACCCGGTTGTGGGACGCGGCAATGACGCCGACGCCCGCGCTGGTGTCGGCAACAAGGTGATCCCGTCGCTGGATGAAGAGGGCGTGTTCTATACCGTCGAAGCCGCGCCGGTGGTGACCGGCGAGGAGCTGGTGGATGCGCAGCCGTCCTTTGACCAGAACGGCCGCCCGGCGGTGACCTTCCGCTTCAATACATCGGGCGCGCGCAAGTTCGGCGACTATACGGCGGAAAACATCGGCTCGCCCTTTGCGATCGTACTGGATGACGAGGTTGTCTCGGCGCCGGTCATTCAGGCGCATATCCCCGGTGGCTCCGGTATCATCACCGGTAACTTCACCATCGAGGAAAGCACCAACCTGGCAATCCTGCTGCGGGCAGGTGCCCTACCGGCCGGGTTGGAGTTCCTCGAAGAACGTACCATCGGCCCGGAACTGGGGCAGGACAGCATCGACGCGGGCAAGATCGCGACCATTGTTGCCTTTGTCGCGGTGCTCGTCTTCATGACGCTGTCCTATGGTCTCTTCGGGATCTTCGCCAATCTGGCGCTGATGCTGAACGTGGCGCTGATCTTTGGCGCACTCAGCCTGATTGGCGGTACGCTGACGCTGCCTGGTATTGCCGGGGTTGTGCTGACCGTCGGTATGGCGGTGGATGCCAACGTGCTGGTGTTCGAACGGATCCGCGAAGAGTTGAAAGCGGGCCGGGGTCCGGCGCGCGCCATCGACGAAGGCTACTCCAAGGCGCTGAGCGCCATTCTTGACGCCAATGTCACCACCTTCATCACCGCCGTGATCCTGTTCGCCATGGGATCCGGACCGGTACGCGGATTTGCGATCACGCTGGGCCTTGGCATCATGACCTCGGTGTTCACGGCGATCTTCGTGACCCGGGTGATGATCGTGATGTGGTTTGAACGGCGTCGTCCGAAAACGATTGAGGTATAAGATGCGGCTGAAACTTGTTCCCGAAGGAACCTCTTTCGATTTCTTCAAACGCTGGAAGATCTGGCTGGGCGTCTCGGCGCTGATGATGGTGGTGGGCTTTGCCTCCTTCATGCTTCAGGGGTTGAACTTTGGCATCGACTTCCGCGGCGGTACTACGATCCGCACCGAAAGCACCGAAGCCATCGACGTTGGTGTCTACCGCGATGCTATGTCGCCGCTGGAGCTGGGCGATATTTCGATCACCGAAGTGTTCGACCCCACCTTTGACGAAGACCAGCACGTTGCGATGATCCGCATCCAGTCCCAGGCGGATGGCGAGGCGATTTCGGGCGATGTGATCGAGGCGCTGAACACCGCGTTGGATGCGGTGGCGCCGGGTATCAAGTTCGTTTCGGTCGAATCCGTGGGCCCCAAGGTGTCCGGAGAGCTGGTGCAGACAGCCGTCATCGCCGTGGTTCTGGCGATTGGTGCGGTGCTGGTCTACATCTGGCTGCGGTTCGAATGGCAGTTCGCGCTGGGGGCCGTTGCGGCGCTGGTACACGACGTGGTGCTGACCATCGGCATCTTCTCGGAATTGCAGATCAAGTTCGACCTGGCGATCATCGCGGCGCTGCTGACCATCGTCGGCTATTCGCTGAACGATACCGTGGTTGTCTTCGACCGGGTTCGGGAGAATCTGCGCCGCTACAAGAAGAAGTCGCTGGCCGAGGTGCTGAACCTGTCGATCAACGAAACGCTGAGCCGCACCATGATGACCTCGGTCACCACGCTGATCGCTCTGATCTCGCTTTATGTGCTGGGCGGCGATGTGATCCGCGGCTTTGTCTTTGCGATGATCTGGGGCGTCATTGTCGGCACCTATTCGTCGGTCTTCGTGGCCTCGACCATCCTGCTCTGGCTGGGGGTCAAACGCGACTGGTCGAAACCCTCGACACCGACCGGCAATCAGTTCGCCAATATCGACGCCTGATCCGGGCGCAGCAAATGACTACCAAAGGCCGCAGGCATCGCTTGCGGCCTTTTGCTTTTGCCCCATCCTGCCCCGTGGTAGGAGAGTGGCAAATCAGTTTCCCGGGAGATGCCTCATGCGCCTGAATGAAGTGACCTATTCCGATGCCGTGCCGGTGGATGGCTATGGCGAGGGGTTCTTTCGCATCGGCGGAGAGGTGCATCACGGCGCCGTTCTGACCGGCACCAGTGGCACGGTGGCCTGGGGGGGCTATGATGATCGGGAGGCGCTTCTGGCGCTGGCGGACGAGGTTGACGTTCTGTTCATCGGCACCGGCGCCGAAGTTGCGCATATCCCGGCAGATCTGCGGCGCGCGCTGGAAGGCGCCGGGATCGGGGTGGAGACGATGAGTTCCCCCGCCGCCTGCCGCACCTATAACGTTCTGCTCTCCGAAGGGCGCCGCATCGCCCTGGCCGTATTGCCGGTGTGAACCGGACCGGGCGGAATACGGCTTTTGCGCCGGGCCGCAATGGGATAGTCAGTTATTCATGACATTGAATGTAACCGATCTCAGCATTGCCCGTGGCGGGTTGCCGGTTCTGGAAGGGCTGAGTTTTCAGCTTATGCCCGGCCGTGCACTGATCCTGCGGGGGCCGAATGGGATCGGCAAGACAACGCTGTTGCGCACCATCGCCGGGCTGCAACCGCCGCTCTCAGGGCAGATCGACGGCGCCGAGGATCGGATCGCCTATGCGGCCCATTCAGACGGGTTGAAACCGGCGCTGACGGTCACGGAGAACCTGACATTCTGGGCGCGGGTCTTTGGCTCTGCCTCCATCATGCCCGCGCTTGAGGCCTTTGACC
Source organism: Pseudophaeobacter sp. A-200-2 (assembly GCF_041008815.1). NCBI lineage: Bacteria > Pseudomonadati > Pseudomonadota > Alphaproteobacteria > Rhodobacterales > Roseobacteraceae > Pseudophaeobacter > Pseudophaeobacter sp. A-200-2. The sequence continues at coordinate 181,629 of NZ_JAXGFU010000008.1, forward strand.
TCACCGCCTTGCAGGACCGGCCCGCCGGGGCGCTGTCTGCCGGGCAGAAACGCCGTCTGGGCCTGTCGCGGATGCTGGTGACAGGGCGCCCGATCTGGGTGATGGACGAGCCGACCGTCAGCCTCGATACCCGCTCGGTCACCATGTTCGCGGATGCGGTTCGGGCGCATCTGGGGCGGGGCGGTTCGGCATTGATCGCCACCCATATCGACCTGGGCCTCGCCGTGGCCGAGGTGCTGGATGTCGGCCCCTTCAAGGCGCGCCTGCCTGCGCTTGATGATTTTGACGAGGGCTTTTTATGATCGCTCTTCTGATGCGGGATCTGCGGCTGGCGGTGCGGGCCGGGGGCGGCTTTGGCCTTGGGCTGGCGTTTTTCCTGATCGTGACGGTCATGGTGCCTTTCTCGGTGGGGCCGAATTCCGAGCTGTTGACCCGGATCGCGCCGGGGGTGTTGTGGCTGGGCGCGCTGCTGTCCTGCCTGTTGTCGCTGGACCGGCTGCTGGCGCTGGACTGGGAGGATGGCTCACTGGATCTTCTGGCCACCGCGCCGCTCCCGCTGGAATCTGTTGTCACCATCAAGGCGCTGGCGCATTGGATCACCACGGGCCTGCCGCTGGTGCTGGCGGCGCCAGTGCTGGGCGTGCTGCTGAACCTGCCGGTGCCGGGGTTTTCATGGCTGGTGATTTCGCTGTTTCTGGGCACGCCGGCCCTGTCGGTGATCGGTACCTTTGGCGCGGCGCTGACCGTGGGGCTGAAACGCGGTGGGCTGCTGTTGTCGCTGTTGGTGATGCCGCTTTACGTGCCGACGCTGATTTTTGGGGCCGAAGTGGCCCGCCGCGGTGCCGAAGGCATGGCCGTGCAGACGCCGCTGTTGATGCTGGCGGGGATTTCCGCAGCGGTGATCGCGCTTCTGCCCTTTGCCAGCGCCGCGGTCTTGCGTATCAATCTGCGCTGACCGGGATGCTGCGGAAGAGCTGCGACGAAAGAGCAGGGAACAGAGACTTGAAACTTTGGGAGCGGGGAACAAGATAGCCACCATGTCGATTTGGGAATACGCCAATCCGAAGAAATTCCTGACCACCACCGAGCGGGTGATGCCCGCGCTGTGGATGATCTCGGGCCTGCTGATGGCCGTGGGGCTGATCTGGGGTTTCTTCTTCACACCGGACGATTATCGTCAGGGCTCCACCGTCAAGATTATCTTCCTGCACGTGCCCTCGGCGCTGATGGCGATCAACGCCTGGTTCATGATGCTTGTCGCCTCGCTGATCTGGCTGGTGCGCCGTCACCACGTCAGCGCCCTTGCGGCCCGTGCCGCCGCGCCGGTTGGGATCGTCATGACACTGATCGCGCTGGTCACCGGGGCGATCTGGGGGCAGCCGATGTGGGGCACTTGGTGGGCCTGGGATCCACGCCTGACCTCCTTCCTCGTACTGTTCCTGTTCTACCTTGGCTATATCGCCCTTTGGGAGGCGATTGAGGATCCGGACACGGCAGCGGATCTCACCTCGATCCTGTGCCTTGTCGGCTCGGTCTTTGCGGTGCTCAGCCGCTATGCGGTTAACTTCTGGAACCAGGGTCTGCATCAGGGCGCCTCGCTCAGCCTTGATAAGAAAGAAAACGTCGCGGATGCCTTCTCCAACCCGCTTTATGTCTGCATGCTGGGCTTCGGGGTTTTCTTTCTCGCAATGGTGTTCTACCGCACCGGAACTGAAATTCGCGCCCGCCGTATCCGGGCGCTGATGGCACGGGAAAAACTGGACACATGATGCCTGATCTGGGGAAATATTCGGAGACTGTCTTGTCGTCCTACGCGGCGTCGATTCTGCTGCTGGTTCTTCTGGTGGCCGTCACCCTGTGGCGTGGCCACCGGGTACGCGCGGAAATGGAGCGGCTGGAGCAGAACCGGGTGAAGCGCAATGGCTAAGATCTCTCCTTTGATGGCGGTGCCCGTGGTGGTGTTCGCCGGTTTTGTCGGTCTGGCGCTGGTGGGCATGTTCCGCGAGGACCCCGAAAGCCTGCCATCTGCCCGCGAAGGGCAGACAGCACCGCCGGTGGTGCTGGATGAATTTACCGGCAAGCCATCGTTCGACGATGCGACCCTGCGCGATGGTACGGTCAAGCTGGTGAACTACTGGGCCAGCTGGTGCGCGCCCTGCCGCGCCGAACACCCGACGCTGGAGGCGCTCTCGGCCGAAGGCGTGCCGATCTACGGCGTTAACTACAAGGACCAGCAGGACAACGCCGAGGCCTTCCTCAACGAGCTGGGCGATCCGTACACGGCGATTGGCCGGGACGAAAAGGGTCGCATGGCGATCGACTGGGGCCTGTATGGCGTGCCCGAGACCTATGTGATCGATGGTGAGGGCAAGATCGTGCTGCGCTTTGCCGGGCCACTGACCAGCTCAGTCGTTGAAAAGACGCTGCGCCCCGCCATGGAAAAGGCGGCTGGTCAGTAGATTTTCGGATCTGTCCCCAAAAGCCGGGTATCGCCGATGCGCGGGGCGGCGAACCCCGTGTTTCTGCTCGGCAGTTTATCTTTGCCACATCCGTAGAAGGTACCCGAGGAGCTGTTCCGTAGCCAAATCGCCGCCGCATGAGGGCGCGTCGGCGATACGCGGCGGCCTGGCGGCCTTGTCCCGCGCCATCGCGTTCTGATTTTAGGCAAACAGGGACAGATCCAGCTCCAGCCCGGTGCCCAGCCAGATGCCATAATCACGGTGATCGGCCAGCTCATCGCCGGTTTCGGGGTGGGCAAAGACAATCAGCCCGTCCCGGTTCAGCGCCAGCCAGGGCAGCAGCTGCGCAAACTGTTCCGGATCGGCGGCTAGCTGACAGGACCACATCGGGTGCGGGCCGACCAGCTTGTCATGGACGCGGCCCATCTTGACGCCAAAGATCTCGGCCGCGCGCTGGCACAGGACCAGCGCCTGTTCCACCGTGTCGGCATCGAAATAGACATGGGCGTGATAGCCGGTGATGCAGCCAGTCTCCTTCAGACCTATCTTCGTCGTGTCAGTCATGCTCTGATCCTCCTCCCTTATTCTTTTGCTATTCTCGGTAAGGCCTCTAACAGAAAAGGCGACCCCGGGGGGCCGCCTTTTGCAATTCCATGTGGCGCGGGCCTTACGACTTCGCGAGGTTGCGCAGCACGTAGTGCAGCACGCCGCCGTGTTCGATGTACTCGATCTCGGGCGCGGTATCGATGCGGCACTTCAGCGTGATGGTCTTGGTGGTGCCATCTGCGTAGGTGATGTCGCAGGGTACTTCCTGCTGCGGCTCGATGGTGTCGAGGCCTCGGATCGATACGGTTTCGTCACCAGTCAGGTTCAGCGACTTGCGGGTGTCGCCAGCGGTGAACTCGAACGGGATAACGCCCATGCCAACCAGATTGGAACGGTGGATACGCTCAAAGCTTTCGGCGATCACGGCCTTGACGCCCAGCAGCGCGGTGCCTTTTGCAGCCCAGTCACGCGAGGAGCCCGCGCCGTACTGTTCACCGCCAAAGACGACCAGCGGAGTGCCCGCTTCCTGATAGGCCATCGAGGCTTCGTAGATCGAGGTCTGCTCGCCATCGGGGCCTTTGGTGTAACCACCTTCAACGCCGTCCAGCATCTCGTTCTTGATGCGGATGTTGGCAAAGGTGCCGCGCATCATGATCTCGTGGTTGCCGCGACGCGAACCGTAGGAGTTGAACTCACGCGGGGCCACCTGACGTTCGATCAGGTACTGACCGGCCGGGGTGGTGGTCGCAAAAGAACCCGCCGGGGAGATGTGGTCGGTGGTGACCATGTCGCCCAGGATCAAGAGCGGCTTGGCGCCCTCGATGTTCGAGATGGTGCCCGGCTCGGTACCCATGCCCTGGAAGTAGGGCGGGTTCTGGATGTAGGTCGACGTTGCGGGCCAGTCATAGGTCTCCGCATCGGTGGTTTCGACCGCCTGCCATTTTTCGTCGCCTTTGAACACATCGGCGTATTTCGACAGGAAGGCCTCGCGGGTTACGGTTTCTTGCACGAGGTCCGCGACTTCCTGTGTCGAGGGCCAGATGTCTTTCAGGTAGACGTCCTTGCCATCGGCAGTTTGGGCGATCGGGTCGTTGGCCAGATCGATGTCCATGGTGCCTGCCAGCGCATAGGCGACAACCAGCGGCGGCGAGGCCAGGTAGTTGGCGCGCACATCGGGGCTGATGCGGCCTTCGAAGTTGCGGTTGCCCGACAGGACCGAGGTTGCCACCAGATCGCCTTCGGCGATGGCGTCGGAGAGTTCCTGCTGGATCGGACCGGAGTTACCGATACAGGTGGTGCAGCCATAGCCAACGAGGTTGAAGCCGACAGCGTCCAGATGCTCTTGCAGGCCTGCGGCCTCAAGGTACTCGGACACCACCTGCGAACCCGGCGCCAGCGAGGTTTTCACCCAGGGCTTGCGGTTCAGGCCCAGCTCATGCGCCTTTTTCGCAACCAGACCCGCGCCGATCATCACGTAGGGGTTGGAGGTGTTGGTGCAGGAGGTGATCGAGGCGATCACGACCTTGCCGGATTCCATGGTGTAATCTTCGCCTTTGACGGCCACTTCCTTGCCCATCGGGCGTTTGAAGGTGTTTTCCATCTCCTGACGGAAGGCGGCTTGGGCGTTGGTCAGCGGCACGTAGTCCTGCGGACGCTTGGGACCGGAGATTGCCGGAACGATGCTGCTCATGTCGAGGGACAGCGTGTCGGTGTAGACCGGTGCGTAATCCGCATCGCGCCAGAAACCGTTTTCCTTGGCGTAGGCTTCGACCAGCGCGATACGGTCTTCGTCGCGGCCGGTGTTGCGCAGGTAACGGATGGTTTCCGCGTCGATCGGGAAGAAGCCGCAGGTCGCGCCATATTCCGGTGCCATGTTGGCGATGGTGGCACGGTCCGCCAGCGGCAGACGGTCCAGACCTTCGCCGTAGAATTCGACGAATTTGCCCACAACGCCTTTTTGGCGCAGCATTTCCACGACTTTCAGAACCAGGTCGGTGCCGGTGGTGCCTTCGACCATGTCGCCGGTCAGTTCAAACCCGATGACTTCGGGGATCAGCATCGAGATCGGCTGACCCAGCATCGCGGCTTCGGCTTCGATGCCGCCAACACCCCAGCCCAGAACGGCCGCGCCGTTGACCATGGTGGTGTGACTGTCGGTGCCGACCAGTGTGTCGGGGTAGGCGACTTCATTGCCGTCCTGATCGGTGTCGGTCCAGATGGTCTGGGCCAGGTATTCCAGGTTCACCTGGTGGCAGATGCCGGTTCCCGGAGGCACAACGCGGAAGTTGTTGAAGGCGCCCTGACCCCATTTCAGGAACTGGTAGCGCTCCATGTTGCGCTCATACTCGCGGTCCACGTTCATCTGGAACGCGCGCGGGTTGCCGAATTCGTCGATCATGACCGAGTGGTCGATGACCAGATCAACCGGGTTCAGCGGGTTGATCTTCTGGGCGTCGCCACCCAGCGCCTTGATGCCGTCGCGCATGGCGGCAAGGTCCACAACGGCGGGAACGCCGGTGAAATCCTGCATCAGCACGCGGGCCGGGCGATAGGCGATTTCGCGCGGGTTCTGGCCGCCGTTGGCGCCCCATTCCGCAAAGGCCTTGATGTCTTCGAGCGAGACCGAGAAACCGCCGTCTTCAAAGCGCAGCATGTTTTCCAGAACGACCTTCAGCGCCGCCGGCAATTTCGAGAAATCGCCGAGGCCGGCTTCGGTGGCTGCGGGGATCGAGTAATAGGAAATCGACTTGCCACCGGCGCTGAGCGTGCGGCGCGTCTTGGCATTGTCCTGTCCGACGGTGATAGGCATGTTGGCCTCCCTCTGGATGTGATAATGGGGAATTCGCTGCAGGCTATCTGCAACAGGTTCGGCCTTCTTTCAATAGGGGAAACGCCATCTGGTGCATTTTTTGTATGCAATAGTACACAAGAGCGCATGCAAAGGGTAAACCAAGTCTCAAGAATGATTGATTGGTGTTCAGAATTGGGTTGGGGTACACCGGGGGGCCAGCGAGAGTTGGCCTGCGGATCACGACCAAAGGGGTACTCCGAACAATGATGCGTTTTGCCGCTCTTGCCAGTGTGTTGTGCCTTGCGATGCCTGCCGCGATCCGTGCGGAAGAGGTGGATCAGCCGGTGGTAGTGGAGCTCTTTACCTCGCAGGGCTGTGCGTCCTGCCCGCCGGCCGATGCCCTGATGCACAAACTGGTAGAACGCGAGGACGTTCTGGCGCTGGCGTTCCATGTCGACTACTGGGATTACATCGGCTGGAAGGACGTCTTTGCCGATCCGGCCTATACTCAGCGGCAAAAGGATTATGCCCGGGCGATGGGCCGTAACATGGTTCATACTCCGCAGATGATCGTGATGGGGCAAGAGGATGTTCATGCCGCCGACCCGCTGAAAGTGGGTGATGCGATCAAACGGCACCAGACCGGCGCGCAGCCGGTGGCGCTGGATCTGACGGCAACGGCGGCCGGTGTCGAAATCTCGGTGCAGGCTCGCGGCGCGCTGCCCAAAGGGGCGCTGCGGGTTGATGTGGTGCGGTTCACGCCGCTGCGCCGGGTGTCGATCAGCCGCGGAGAGCTGGCAGGGCGGACCATGGCCTATGCCAATATCGTCGAGGATTGGCAGCAGGTCGCTGAATGGGACGGGCAGGAGGGTCTGAAACTGACGGTACCGCTGCCCGGGGATCAGTCGCTTGCCGTGCTGGTGCAAGAGGCTGGCAGCGGCCCCATCGTAGCCGCCGCGCAGCTGAAGTAATCAGCGCCAATTCCTGGGGGCGCCTGTATCTGCCGTGGTCGGCATTATCCCGCGGGATCGGTATTGGGCTTTTTTGGCGGCGTGTATGCTTTCCAGCGCCGGTGGATCCAGAACCACTGCCCCATATGCTTGCGGATGACGCTTTCCAGATCGTCGCAGATCGCGCGGGTCATGGTGATGGGATCTGACGCCGGAATTTCCGGGTTGAGGTGGATTTCGAAATCAACGCCATTGGGTTGCCGGATGCCGTAGACCGGGATCAGTGCCGCGCCGTATTTCAGCGCCAGTTCCGCAGGAACGGTAGAGGTGACGGCAGGCTTGCCGAAGAATGGGATCTCCTCGCCGCCATGCACGTGCAGGTCGGCGACGATGGCGATATTGCCACCCTTTTTCAGATGGCGGACCATTTCGACCATGCCGCGTTTGCCCTGCTCGAACATCGGTTTGCCGTTGCCTTCGATGGCACGGACGTAGTGATCATTGAAATAGGGGTTGGCCATGCGCCGGTAGAGCGACCCCATCGGGAAACCGTGTGCGATCAACCCGGCCCGGGCAGCGTCATAATTTCCGAAATGACCGGTGACCAGAATCACAGGGCGCCCGTCAGCGCGTGCTTTCTCGAGCGCGGTCAGACCCTCACCGGTGATTGGCGCAGCCTTGGCGCGGGCAAGGAAGGGTGCGCCTGCATAGAGCTCGGCAAAGGTGCGCCCGGCGTTGTCGGGGACTTCGCGGCAGAGCCGGTCCACTTCCTCGGGCGGCAGGTCGGGGCAGACAAGGGCCAGATTGTCACGGATCCGCCGGTCAAAGCCCGCCAGCGGCGCGGCGGCGCGCACCAGACGACCCATGGCCGCCAGCCGCGTGCGATAGGGGATCAGCCCCATGGCGCCGATCACGCCACGCAAAAAAAGATTGCTGGCAAAATACTTTGCTTTTTGGGCCGGAGAAAGCTCGGAGGCGGCGACGGGCATTGTGGGTATGGGCCTGCTGGGCTGGGATCACATAGAGCATGTCTACTTAATCCCGGCCGCCATTGTGTACAAGCCGTCAGCCGGGTACCCGAAGCGTATTGGTAGAGACGGCGGGAGAGATCAGGACTTACTCGTCCTCTTCGCCGTCCTCGGACCTCAGCTCGATTTCCCCGTTGTTCACCAGATCGCGCATGGCGTTGACGATCAGGCTGAAGGCGATTTCGCCATCGGCGCGTTTGACCTTGCCGCGTTCGGTGACTTCTTCACGGATGTTGTTGGCCATGCGGTTCGACATGTTTTCCAGCAGGAATTCGCTAGAGGCAACGTCCTCTTCCGCGCTAGCAAAGGCGATGGCGGTGACCACATCGGGCTGGGACAGCACGCGCATCAGCTTGGGTACATCCAGCGGGTGCATGCGCTCAGCGATCAGGCCGTAGGTGAAGATCGCCTTTCGCACGTCGCCGGCGAATTCCTCGTCTTCTTCTTCCAGTGCGGTCAGAACCTCGTCCCGTTTGGCTGCGGCGGCTTCGGTCAGGATGGCGCCGACGCGCTGGCCCGGGGTGGTGTCAAAGGCCAGATCCGGGCGGGCCTCCACCTGCGCGGCCAGGGACAGGCCGATCCGGTCGACGGTGTCCGGGGTCACGTTTTTGGTATGGCTGACGGCATAGGCGATTTTCCGGGCCACGGGGCCGGGCAAGGCAGCCAGCATCTGTGCGGCCTTGGCGGTGTCGAGTTTCGACAGCAGCACGGCCGCAACTTCGGTGCTTTCTGCTTCGGCGAGCGAGGCGAGATCTTCGGGTGCAAGCTGTTTCAGACGGTCCCATGGATTGCCGAATTGTCGCACGCCGGCCTCTTTGCGTAGGCGACTGGCGGTATGGCGGCTGATCTTGCCATCCATGGCGGTCAGTGCGCCAGCCAGCCCGTTGGGGAAGGTCAGGCCAACGTTGTCGAGCATTTCGGCAAACTCGCTGGCAACGGCATAGAGCGTTTCGCGGTCGACGATGCGCATCTTCCCCATCTGCTGGGTCAGTTCCATCTGCAGCTCATCGGGCAGTTCTTCAATCGGGATGTCGGCGCCTTCGTTCAGCAGCAGGCGTACGACGATCGCCGCCTTTGCCTTGCCGCTCAGATGGGAAGCGGAGCCGCCGAGCGATCCACCCATGGGACTATCCATTCCTCCCCCCATTCCACCAAGCGGAGCCGGAGCCGAAAAATCTCCCAATCCATCACCGCCTGTCGCCATGGGGAGCGCCAACATCTGGTCGTCTTGCATCTATAGGACCCTTGCCAAAAAGATTCTCTTTCTGTTGGGATCAAGATAGGCCATTAGCGGTAAAGAAAGACTAAAGCTCAATAGCTTGAGGTTTGTCCGCTCTGCAGTGCCTTGTAGAGCGAGACCTCAGGCCAGCTGCCAGTGCCGCCACGCGCACGGATTTCCTTCCACTGTGCCAGGGCCAGCCCCAGTTTTCCTTCCTCGACAAAGCCTTGCCCCATATAGGAGCGGGCCAGAAGGTTGTCGGGATCGGTAGCAATGGCGCGCTGGTAATAGGCGTTGGCCTCATCTGGCTGGCCGAGCTTACGGGCGGTGAAGCCCCAGTAGGTCAGGACCCGACCTTCGCTTTGATCCGGCATCGCGGCCAGAACCATTTGCGCGTTTTTCAGTCGGCCCGCATAGGCCAGTTCACGCACCGCGTCATACAGCGTATCGGCATCCAGCGCCGAATCCTTGGCGTCTACGCATTTGCCTTTTTTTTCGTCCCAGACCTGCGCTCCGGTGCATTCCTTGGTGGTTTGCGTGGTGGTCGGAGCCGTGAAGGTATTGTCGCCAGCGGCAAAGGCTGCCCCGGAAAGTGACATCGCGGGCAGGGACATCACGGTTGCAAGAACGATGGCACGCATTGGGGATCCTCATTACGGGTTATGGAGGGAATCTAGCCTGATTTACCGGCTCAGTGGAGGGGAATTCCCAGGATAAGGGAGCTTCCGGTACTCTCTGGCGAATATTTGCCCAGTGGCGGGTGCGTAAATTAAAAACGCCCCGCCATTTTGGCGGGGCGTCGTCATCTGGAAGACGGGAAGGCGGTTCAGGCGCCGAACACCCGTTTGAAGATCGTGTCGACATGTTTGGTGTGATAACCCATGTCGAATTTTTCCTTGATGCCATCTTCGCCGAGGGCAGCGACAACCTCGGGGTCTGCAAGCAGCAATTCCTGGAAATCAAGGCGCTCTTCCCAGACCTTCAGCGCGTTGCGCTGCACCATGGAATAGGCGTCTTCGCGGGACACGCCCGCTTGCGTCAGCGCCAGCAGCACCCGCTGCGACATCACCAAACCCGGGAACTTGTTCATGTTTTCCAGCATGTTCTCGGGGAAGATCAGCATCTTGTCGATGACGCCGGTCAGACGGTTCAGGGCAAAGTCCAGCGTCACAGTGGCGTCCGGGCCGATGCCGCGCTCGACCGAGGAATGCGAAATATCGCGCTCGTGCCACAGCGCCACGTTCTCCATCGCCGGGATCACGGTCATGCGCACAAGACGGGCCAGACCTGTCAGGTTCTCGGTCAGCACCGGGTTCTTCTTGTGCGGCATCGCCGAGGAGCCTTTCTGGCCCATCGAAAAGAATTCCGCGCCTTCCAGAACTTCGGTCCGCTGCATGTGGCGGATCTCGATGGCGACATTCTCGATCGAGGAGGCGATGACGCCCAGCGTGGCAAAGAACATCGCGTGACGGTCGCGCGGGATGACCTGGGTCGAAATCGGTTCGGGCTTTAGGCCCAGTTTCTCGCAGACGTGCTCTTCCACCGCGGGGTCGATATTGGCAAAGGTGCCGACCGCGCCGGAAATCGCGCCGGTGGCGATCTCTTCGCGGGCCCGCTGCAGGCGCGCCTTGTTGCGGTCCATCTCGGCATAAAAACGGGCAAAGGTCAGCCCCATGGTGGTGGGTTCGGCGTGGATGCCGTGGCTGCGGCCGACGCGCACGGTGTTCTTGTGCTCCATCGCGCGTTTCTTCAGCGCCGCCAGCAGGTTGTCCATATCGGCCAGCAGGATGTCGGCGGCGCGCACCAGTTGCACGTTGAGGCAGGTGTCCAGCACGTCGGAGGAGGTCATGCCCTGGTGCACGAAACGCGCTTCTTCGCTGCCCACGTGCTCTGCAAGGTGGGTCAGGAAGGCGATGACGTCGTGTTTGGTGACGGCTTCGATCTCGTCGATACGGGCGACGTCGAATTCCACGTCCTTGGCCTTCCAGACGGCGTCGGCGTTTTCACGCGGGATCACGCCCAGATCGGCCATCGCGTCACAGGCGTGCGCCTCGATCTCGTACCAGATGCGGAATTTGGTCTCGGGTGACCAGATGGCGACCATGTCGGGGCGGGCATAACGGGGGATCATCGGCGGAAACACCTTTCGCAATTGCGGGAACACTTGCGCCGCGTCATAGACCGCTCTGCTCAAAGGAACAAGCCGCCACGGCGGGGGCGGGACGTATTGTCCGCCCGCCGCGGAGCCTAGCTGATCGGGTCAGCCCTGGCTGATACGGTCAAAGACGTCCTTGTTGCGGCAATAGGCCGGGGCCGCGTCCAGATGATCCTGATCCGCCTGCAACTGGGTGCAGCCTGCCTGATCGTCGCAATGGCTGCAGCGCATGATGGCGCGCATCAGCTTGGGGCCTTCGTGCTCCGGGTCACGAGCGATGATCTCGCCCATGTCGATACCAAGGCGGTCGGCCATGCCGTTCACGAGGTCCGAGCTTTGCTCCAGTTTCTTCACCAGTCCCATGTTGCGTCTCCTGTCGTGCCAATAAGGGTGCGAATACATTGCAGGCGATCATGGCTAAGAACGAGTGGCGGGCCTTGATATCGATCAATCGGCGCAGGAATTGCGCGGACGGGCGGCGAAAAAGCCGCCTGTCCGTATCGTATATGGATTACGCTCAGCAGCGCTGAACTTAGTGAGGCGAAATGTCTACCGTGATCACCCGGGCACCGCTTTCCAATGTACGATGCACCGGGCATTTGTCGGCGATCTCCAGCAGCCTTGCGCGCTGATCCGGTGTCAGGGTGCCGCAGAGGCTGATTTTCCGGGTGAATTGATCGATCTTGGCCGGACCCGCCGGGGCAGCATCCTGCGCGTGCACCTTGTCGTGGCACACATCGACCGAAACGCTGTCAAGCGGCCATTCCTTGCGCCGGGCATACATCCGGATGGTCATCGAGGTGCAGGCGCCAAGCCCCGCTGCGACGAAACCATAGGGGGACATCCCCCGATTGGTGCCGCCATAGGCCAGCGGTTCATCGGCCAGCGCGTGGTGATGGGGGCCGGACTGAATGTCCTGCAGCAAGCCTTCGGGATCGGCTTCGGCAACCCGCACGATCCCCTCGGGTGCGCCGGGGGGCGGGGCGGGCGGTGTCATCTCCACATAGCGCCCGGCCCAGGCGGCAATCACCTCGGCGGCGTATTCGGCATCTTGCGCGCGGGAAATCAGATGGTCCGCGTCATCCAGCGTGACAAAGCTCTTGGGGTGTTTGGCGGCGGCAAAGATCTCGGCCGCGTTGTCGATCCCGACGGTTTCATCGCGTGGGGCATGCATCACCAGAAGGGCCGCATCCAGACCTGCAATGCAGGGGCCCAAGGCGCTGGCGCGGATATCGTCAAGAAACTGGCGGCGAATGGTGAAGGGACGCCCGCCAAGGCAGACTTCGGCGGCGCCGACCGCTTCGATCTCGGTCAGCTGGGAGCCAAAGTTGTGGGCCACATGTTCGGGATCATAAGGCGCGCCGAGGGTCACCACACCGCGCACCGAAGGAATGCCCGCGCGGGCGCGCAGAACCGCGGCGCCGCCCAGCGAATGCCCGATCAGCAGCTGCGGCGCCATATCACGCCCCGCCAGATACTGCGCGGCGGCAATCAGGTCCGAGACATTGGAGGAGAAGCTGGTGTTCTCGAACTCCCCATCCGAATGTCCAAGACCGGTAAAGTCAAAGCGCAGAACCGCAATACCCATCGAGGCCAGACGCCCCGCGATGCGCCGGGCGGCCGGGATGTCCTTGGAGCAGGTAAAGCAATGTGCGAACAGGGCGGTGGCAAGGACAGGCCCCTCGGGCAGGTCGAGGCGCGCAGCTAGCGCGGTCCCGGCGTGTCCGGGAAACGTGATGCGTTCTGTGGGCATGGAAGATTGGCCTTTGGTTTTCTCGATCCTAAGGTGCGGCAGCAGGCGGGGTTCGGCAAGGCGCGGGCCGAAAATAACACGTGAAGGTGAAGGGGCGAGACCATGGAGCACATCATCGGCATCGGAGGGTACAGCCCTGAAACAGCACGCGACCATGACATGTGGTCCCGTCTTGGCCGGTTCTGCGCGTCAGAACCCCGCGCCTTTGATCGCGATCCGGCCACCGGGCATGTTACCGCTTCGGCCTTTGTTCTCTCTGCGGATATGTCCTCTGTCCTGTTGTCCCACCACGCAAAACTGGACCGCTGGCTGCAGCTCGGCGGCCATTGCGACGGGATTTCCGATGCGCCCTTTGTGGCTCAAAAGGAAGCCTATGAGGAAAGTGGCCTTTCCCGGCTTGAGGTGTTGTCGCAGCAGGTGTTTGACGTCGATATTCATGAAATTCCGGCATCGCCCAAAGAATGCGCACATCTGCACTATGACGTGCGCTTCCTGTTTCGCGCTGCGGCGGGGGAAATTCAGGTCAGCCACGAATCCCACGCGCTGGAGTGGGTACCTGTGGACCGGCTGGAAGAGCGAACAACAGCGCCTAGTGTGCTGGTAGTGCGTGAGAAACTGCCGGGATTTTTGCGCGGGGCCAGTGCCTGCTGACGGCAGTGCGCCTAAACCTGTCTCTGCGACGGTGGGTCGCGTGATTTTTTAGGGGTTTTTGGCTGAACGGGACACAGGGCCTCCTCCTTTTGATCAAATTTATGCTAGCACCATAACATGACAGCGATTCTACAGACCCAGATCCCGTACAACCCGCTTGCCTCGCAACGTCTGCCGGGGATCAAACCCTTGCCGGTGGCCGATTGGCTCCGTTCGGATGGTGCCTTTGGCGACCAGATGGCGGAGCGTGAGCGCCTGCTGGACACGGCCCGGGACAAGGTCCTGATGCTGGACGAGGGCGGCCGTCCCGCTGCCGAAGAATTGCTGGAACGCGTACTGGCCCATCTGTACCCCGGTCCTGAGGATCAAGTGCAGCGCCCCGATGGGGTGACGGTGCGGATCGATTGGCAGGATCCCCTGGGAACCCTTGGCCGGATCACCCAGCAGGATTTCTGCATTCTGGAGAAACCCGAAGGCGCGGCGGAGCACGTGCTAACCGGCGCGGTTCTGTGTTTCCCGGCCAGCTGGACATTGTCTGAAAAATTCATGCGTCCGTTGACTGCCATTCACGTGCCGGTCGACAGCTATGACGCCAATATTGCGGCCCGGGTGCAGCGGCTGTTTGACGGCGTGCAGGTGGATCGCCCGCTGTGGCGGTTCAATGCGCTGTGGTATCACGATCCGATGCTGCACCAGCCCCGCAGCGCCGATGCGCCGCGCGAACAGCCGCGCAGCGAAGAAGCCGGGTTCATGCGCAGCGAGAAACAGAGCATTCTGCGTCTGCCTCGCACCCGCGCGGTTGTCTTTTCGATCCACACCTTCGTGCTGAGCCGCGCCGACGTCCTGCGCCAATGGCAGCAGGACGAGCAGGATATAGAGACCGTATAGGCTGCATCCGGCAAGGCGCCCTCTGGTCCGGGGGGGCCGGAGTTCAGGGGGTAGGCAGCTTCAGGACCTTTGCTGCGGCTTGAACCATTTCCGTACTTTGCAGCAGGGCCAGAAAGACACCAAGGCTCAGGGCTTGCCTGCGCGGGGTCAGCTGGGAGCCCCTGAGCAATTCAACCAGCAAAAGCAGCAGGGCAGCGGGCGCCGACAGCATCGCAACCAGTCCGGTTGCAGCCCATGTCACGATGCCTTGCGCCCGCGCACCGCCTTGAGCGGGTTTTAGGCCCGACAGATCCACGACCTGATCGGCGTGTGCTGGATCGGTGCGCACGTGGCGGGCGCATTGCTGGTCCAGATCATCTGCCATTGCCTCCACTGGCGCGAAACAGGAACGTCCGCGCGGCTTCTCGGCCACGGGCGCCGGGTTTGCGCCACTGCGAGCGGTAAACAGTTTTGCCGAGGTCCGCGATTTTCCGGTCGGTTTGAACGGGGAGGGCGTTGGCAGGGCAGTCCGGGCGGAGCGGCGCCGGGGTAAGGCACTACGTGGGTGGATATTGTCGGACGCCGGGCGGCTGAGCAGGGAGCCCGGCGTCCTTTCGGCCGTGGCCTGCGCCTCTGCCGTATCTGCCATGTCTACCGCGTGATGCAGGTTGAAGACGCCGAGAAAAGCGTCGCAGGTCATCGCCTTGGGCGCGTCCTGCCAGAACACCACCGTGGGCGATAGCGTTTCGGCCAGACGGCGCAGGAGTACCGCGAGCAGGATCTCGGTGATCTCGCTATCGCTGCCGCTGGGGTAGAGGCGCTCCATGGTGACCTCAAGGAAGATTGCCGGAGCAGAAAGGCCCGCCGGGACATGCATGCCAAGCCGCAGCGGTAGGCGCCGCAGCCGCAGGATAACCCGGTACTGATCGCCTTCCATCTCGACCCGGTTTGCCGCCCGAGTGTTGATCTGCGCCATCGGGTGGCCGTATTCCTCAAGCATGTCGACCGCCTGGATCAGCCCCTTGTTGAGGAGCCGGTTGCTGCGGGCCTTGAAACCGAGCCTGCCTTTGAACTGTTCTACCTGTGTCATTCTCAAGCCTCCTTCGTTCGGGGTGCCGTCAACCCAATATTACAAAGGGAAAAGGCACAAAGTGAGGCATCCGAACAGGTTCTGAGGGGCGGGGTAAAAAATCCCGCCAGGGCAGGTCGGTAAATTTTTACTCAAATAAAAACAATGTGATGTCAGTCGTGTTTGGCGCAAGCCCCCGCCGAATGTGGCTGAAACCGGGCGCCCTGCGGCCATGTTGATGCCATAGTGATTACAATGCACGGCAAATGGACGGACTGTTCGCAGTATGGGGGAATGGACTCAGTTGGCGCCCTTGCCGGAAATCCGCGGCCGCGCGCCAAGCCCGAGATTCAGCCGTCGATCTGCTGCCCCATGATGGCCAGTGATTGCTGATAAACGGTTGCCGCATTCCATTGTTTCAGGACTTTGTAATTCGGCTGCCCCGGCTGGTATCCCTTGCCCCGTTTCCAGCCTTTCTTGCGCAGGTAATTCGCGGTCGAGGCCAACGCATCCTGTTGATCATAGAAATCAACGCGCCCGTCACGGGTCCAGTCCACGCCATAGGTCAGCGCATTTCCGGGCAGGAATTGCGTATGGCCGAGCTCGCCATGTTTGGCGCCGAGTGTCGCGGGTGTGATCGCGCCCTGATCCACCAGCTTCAGCGCGCCGATGGCATGGGGCCGGAAGAAATCAGAGCGGCGGCAATCGTAGGTCAGGGTCACGATGGCCGAAACCACCTGACTGTCCCCCATGAAATGGCCAAAGGCGGTTTCCATGCCGTGAATGGCGATCAGGACACCTGCGGGCACGCCGTATTTCTTTTCCAGCGCCGCGTAGAATTGTGGGTTGCGGGCCTTGCGTTTGCGCCCCTGCGCAACAATCGTGGTTGAGCCGCGCAGCTGCATGAATTTCTCAAGGCTATAGCGAAAGCTTTTCTGATTGCGGTCGGCGGCGATGGTGCGGCTGGCGTACTGTGCCTGTGCCAGTGCCTTTAGTCCCTTGCCCTTGACGCCTGCGCGCTTGGCCTCGGCCGCAAACTCTGCCTTCCAGCTGGCAAAGCCCGCAGAGTTATTGCCACAGGAGGCGGCCACAGAGGCGACCGGCAGCAAAGAAGTCAGGGACAGGCAGAGAACGGGTAAAACACGCATGGTGGGAGCTTTCGGAAACTGGAACTGAATGTCTCCAGCCTACCGCTCCCGCGCAGGAAATATAGCGTGATAAGGCGCGTTTCAGCGCTGGTGTTGCTCTCAGGCAAAGGCCTCGGCGGCGGCGATGGCTAATCCGTCAGCCACGGCTGTCAGCGCATGACGGTTTTCCACCTCCGCTTTCGGGCAAAGACGCTGAATTTCCTGCTGCAGACAGCCCAGCAGCGCCGAGCCGCCAACCAGAACGATGCGGTTAACCTCTTCCGGGGCAGTGCCTGCCAGTTTCAGTGTTTCTGCGGCGGCTTCGGCCAGTTCCTGCATCTGTGCCTCCAGTAAGGCCGAGATGTCATCGCCAGAAAGAGAGGCCTGCAGGCCGCGCTCCAGAACCTTGAGATCGATCTGTGCGTCGGCGTCCTGCGGTTGGTTGGCTGCGATCTTGCCGCGCTCCACCGCAAAGGCGATGTCGTGGCCCAGTTCATCCTCCAGCGTGCTAACGAGGCGCGCCAGCCTGTCCGGCTCGCTCGCCTGTTGCTGGAGGTCACGTGCGGCGCGGCGGTGCTCGGGCGTATAAAGAAACGGGATCATCTGCCAGCTGGACAGATCGTTGTAGATCCGGTTCGGCGCGGGCAGGGTGCCGCTGCCGAAACTGTTGCGGATGCTGCTACCACGCCCCAGAAGCGGCATAACACGGGCCAGGCTGATCTTCTGGTCGAAATCGGTGCCGCCCAGACGAATCCCGTAGGAGGCCAGAATATCAGTGGTGCCGTCAGCGTCCTGCCGGAAGGCGGTAAAGTCCGAAGTGCCCCCACCGATATCGACAATCAGCCCCAGCCCCGAGCGGGCCTCGGTTGCGCGCAGCGCCGCTTCGGGCTCCAGCATGAAGCGCACGTCCTGAAATCCGGCAGCCAGGTAGCAGGCACGGAGGTCGTCTTCGGCCTGGGCATTGCGGGCCTCATCGCGGCTGTGAAACCGCACCGGACGGCCCGACAGGGCATGGGTGAATGTCATGTGGGTCTGCGCCTCGGCACGGGCTTTGACCTCGGCCAGAAACTGGGTGACTACCGCCGAAAGGGTCATTCGCTGCCCGCCAAGGCGACGTTCCTCGTGCAGCAGGGGCGTTCCAAGCAGGCTTTTGAGGGCGCGCATGAAGCGGCCCTCGTCGCCGGAAATCAGCGCCCGGGTAGCGCTGCGTCCGATGCGCATCTTGCCGCTGTCGGGATCAAAGAAAACCGCAGTGGGAAGGGTCTGTTCGCCCGGTTCCAGTTCAATCAGCCAGGGGCGCCCGCCCGCCGCCACACCTGCCGCCGAATTGGAGGTGCCAAAATCGATGCCTAAAGTCATGGGGGCGGTCATTGGCCTGTCTCCTACGGGTCCGGGGAGCGACGGCTTTACAGGCAGAACGGGCGGGGTTCAAGAATGACTGCCCCGCGCATTTGCCTTTGTCATCCACAGCGATGGGGGAACGCGGTTGATCGGTTCAGGTCGCAGAGGATCCGCTTGGTAGGGTAACCCGAAAGGTGGAGCCTTGTCCGACCTCAGAGGACACTTCCAGCAGGCCATTGTGGTTGGAACAGATCCGGCGGCTGAGTGTCAGTCCGATCCCGGTGCCATCGTATTCATTCGGGTTGTGCAGCTTCTTGAACAGCTGAAAAATCTGCTGCTGATCTGAGGTTGAGATCCCAGCGCCATTGTCGGTGACGTCGATGCGTTCCTGCCCCTTGTTGGCCCCGGAAACGGACGTAATGGAGACGATGGGTTTGCGCGCGCCTGAGCGGAAGGTGATGCCATTGGTGATCAGGTTCTGAAATAGGCAGCGCAATTGCATTCGGTTGCCAGTCACCACCGGCAGGGGGCCAATGTCGACGGTGGCCCCGGCATGCTGGATCTCGCCTTGCAGATCCTGCACCAGCTCGCCCACCAGCGTTTTGAGATCGATGTCCCGCTTTTGGATGCGGGCGCCAACCACGCGGGAGTATTCCAGAATGTCATTCATCTGCCGCATCATGCGGGCTGCGGTCTTCTGGCTTTGCTCCAGCAGGAAAATTCCGTCCTCGCTCAGCCGGTCGCGTTCGGCATCCAGCTCCTGCAGCAGCAGGTTGAGCGTATTGGCTGGCGATTTCAGATCATGCGAAACCGCATAAGTGAACTCGCGCCTCTCCCGGTTGATATGTGCCATTTCAAGCATTGTTGCCCGCGTCCGGATCGCATCGGTGGCGCAAAAGGCCAGTTGCCGCAGCAGGGATATGTCCGTCTCAGTCCAGGCGCGCGGTTTGTCATCAATTACCGCCAGCACCGCAGCGGGTACACCGCCGGGTCGGTAAACCGGCACGCCAAGATAGGAACCAATGCCAAGCCCCGGGGCAATACCCGTGCCCAGATCCGGGGGAGGGTTGGGGGCATCTTGAACAGTCACGGGGGCATCCTTTTGGATCACGTGCTGGCAAAAGGAATGAGACAGAGGCGCGTGCCGATCCTCTGCCGCCGGGCCGCTAAGCCCGGTCTGACTGGTGAAGAATTGACGTTCTGCGTCGCTGTCGATGGTGGAGAGCAGAGCCACCGGGGCGCCAATGGTGCGTTGTGCCAACCGGGTCAGGTTGTCGAATTCCGGGTGGGGCGGGCCGTCGATCAGCTCAAGATCCCTGAGGCTGAATTTCTGCATTATGAACGCTCGCTATTCTGAGAAACTCATGTCGCACCCTACGACAATATGGTGGCAGAGCTTAACCTTTTCTGAAGCGCCCGCATCGCTCCAGATCTGAAGGCTGCCACTGGGTGCCCCACTGAAGGCCGGACCTGTGAATGAAAAAGAGCGCCCGATGGGCGCTCTTTCATGGTTTCGACTGCCGCAGCTATTAGCAGCTGTAGTACATGCCGTACTCAACCGGGTGCGGGGTGTGCTCGTAGGTTTCGACCTCTTCCATCTTGAGCGCAATGTAGCCCTCAATCTGGTCTTTGGTGAACACATCGCCCTGCAGCAGGAACTCGTGGTCGGCCGCCAGGCATTCCAGCGCTTCGCGCAGGGAGCCGCAGACGGTCGGGATGTCGGCCAGCTCTTCGGCGGGCAGATCATAGAGGTTCTTGTCCATGGCTTCGCCGGGATCGATCTTGTTCTTGATGCCGTCCAGGCCAGCCATCAGCAGGGCTGCAAACGCCAGGTAGGGGTTTGCGGCCGGATCGGGGAAGCGGGCCTCGACGCGCTTGGCTTTCGGGCTTTCGGTCCACGGAATACGCACGCAGCCGGAACGGTTACGGGCGGAGTAGGCGCGCAGAACCGGAGCTTCGAAGCCGGGGATCAGACGCTTGTAGGAGTTGGTGGACGGGTTGGTGAAGGCGTTCAGCGTTTTCGCGTGCTTCAGGATGCCGCCGATGAACCACAGGGCTTCGTCGGACAGGTCCGCATATTTGTCACCAGCAAAGAGCGGCTTGCCGTCTTTCCAGATGGACATGTTCACGTGCATGCCGGTGCCGTTGTCGCCTGCGATCGGTTTCGGCATGAAGGTTGCCGATTTGCCGTAGGCGTGCGCGACGTTGTGGATCACGTATTTGTATTTCTGCAGCTCGTCCGCCTGTTTGGTCAGGCTGTCGAAGATCAGGCCCAGTTCGTGCTGGCAGGAGGCAACCTCGTGGTGGTGCTTGTCCACCTTCATGCCCAGACGCTTCATGGTCGACAGCATCTCGGAACGCAGGTCCTGTGCTTCGTCGACGGGGTTGACCGGGAAGTAGCCGCCCTTGACGCCGGGACGGTGACCCATGTTGCCAACTTCATACTCGGCATCGGTGTTCCAGGACGCGTCGGTCGCGTCGACTTCATAGGACACCTTGTTGATCGAGTTGGAGAAGCGCACGTCGTCGAACAGGAAGAATTCCGCTTCCGGGCCCATGAACGCCGCATCGCCGATGCCGCTGGACTTCAGGTAGGCTTCGGCCTTCTGTGCGGTGCCGCGCGGGTCACGCTCGTAGGCTTCGCCGGTGTCGGGCTCAACAACCGAGCAGTGGATGCAGATGGTTTTTTCCGCGTAGAACGGGTCGATATAGGCGCTCTCGGTGTCGGGGATCAGCTTCATGTCCGAAGCTTCGATCGATTTCCAGCCCGCGATGGAGGAGCCATCGAACATGAAGCCTTCTTCGAGGAAATCCTCGTCGACCATGTCCACGTCTACGGTGACGTGCTGCAGTTTACCACGTACGTCGGTGAACCGGATGTCGACATAGGCGACTTCCTCGTCCTTGATCAGCTTCAGAACTGCGTCCTTGCTCATTGGTGCTTTCCTCTCCGTAAGAAAATTCGTGTGTTGCTGCGCCAACCCGCTACGCTGCCTTTGGCAATTTCAGCGCGCTGGCGATATCTGGTATTAGAGTGCGTCGGGGCCGGTTTCGCCGGTCCGGATGCGGATGGCCTGCTCGACCGGGCTGACGAAGATCTTGCCGTCGCCGATCTTGTCTGTCTTTGCCGCGTTCACGATGGATTCGATCGCGCCGTCCACCTGATCGTCGTCAAGAACCACCTCGATTTTCACCTTGGGCAGAAAATCGACGACGTATTCGGCGCCGCGATAAAGTTCCGTGTGCCCCTTCTGGCGACCAAAGCCCTTAACCTCGATCACGGACAGGCCCTGTACACCGACGTCCTGCAGCGCCTCTTTCACCTCGTCCAGTTTGAACGGTTTGATGATGGCTTCGATCTTTTTCATCTCGTGGGCTCCTCACAACCTTGTCGAAGCTGGTCAGATCATTTCTAAATGCTGGCGACAATGGATGCCGCCAAAGATGCCGGAAAATCAGCCTGCAAAACAGGCAGATGTGATTAAAAAATAATCTATACGCCTAAAAACTGAGCGGTTTTGAATCGCGGGAGCCTGAAAGATGACCGAACTGCTGACCGCCGCCCAGATGCGCGCCATTGAACAGGCGGCAATCGAGTCAGGTGAGGTGACCGGCCTGGAGCTGATGGAGCGGGCCGGGCAGGGCGTGGTAGAGGCGATTTTCGAGGAATGGCCCGAGTATGAAAGTGCTCCGCAAAGCGCAGCAGTTCTATGTGGACCGGGAAACAACGGCGGAGATGGTTTCGTCGTGGCACGCCTATTGGCTGGGAAAGGATGGCTCGTTAAGGTTTTCCTATATGGTGATCCGGACAAGCTCCCCCCCGACGCGCGCACGAACTACGAAATCTGGTTGGCTGACAATCAGGTAGAGGAGCTTTCTGAAAGAGGGTTTCGGAAAGAGCCCTATACGATTTACATCGATGCTCTTTTCGGAACCGGTCTGTCACGCCCGCTCGAGGGGACGGCGTTGGATGTTATCAGCCATATGACGGGCAGAAATGGTGACCGTTATGACGATTGTACCGTGGCCATCGACGCACCTTCCGGGATTTGTCTGGATAGCGGTCGATGGTTGGTGCCGCAGCCGCCATCGCTCAAAGAGCTGTTTGGCAAGCTTCCTGCGGGGGCGAAGATCCGAACGTCAGCACTGCCCAAGGAGCCTGACCCTCGGCCCCAAGCCAGACTGACGGTCGCGTTTGACTCCCCCAAAGTCGGTCACTTCATCGCCGCTGGCCCCACGCACTGTGGGCGTGTGGTAGTCAAGGATATCGGTTTGGCGAACTGGCGGTCTTTCAAACCTCGAAAAGAAGGGCAGCCGCCTTTTGTTGTGACCGAAAATGGCCCGGTTGGCATATTGCGTCCAGCCGGTGTTCGCCTCACAGGGCAAGCGCCAATCGTTGATGACGTTCGCAGTAAGATATCTTTCAAAGACACTTCCCGCTGGATGGCCAAGCGATCAGGCCACAAATTCTCCCACGGTCACGCCCTGATCCTTTCGGGTGGTTCCGGTAAGACAGGTGCCGCGCGGCTGTCGGCGCGGGGGGCGCTTCGGATCGGGGCAGGGCTGGTGACGCTGGGCGTGCCGCCAAGCGCCCAGCAGGAGGTCGCCTGCCAGATCACCGCGCTGATGCTGCAACGGGTGGCAGATGCTGAGGCTCTGGCTCAGGCGCTCGAGGATACCCGCCTCAATGCGCTCTGCCTTGGCCCCGGAATGGGCATTGATCGCGCGCGGGATCTTGTGCCTGCGGCCCTGGTGGCCAAACGGGCCACGGTGCTGGATGCTGATGCGCTCTCAGCCTTTGGCGATGCGCCGGAAGAGCTCTTTTCCATGCTGCATGAAAAATGCGTGCTGACGCCCCATGGCGGCGAATTTGCGCGGCTGTTCCCGGATATTGCCACGAAACTGAACGCGCCCGCCACCAAAGGTCCGGCCTATTCCAAGGTGGACGCCACGCGGGAGGCCGCCGTGCGGGCAGGCTGCGTGGTGCTGTTCAAGGGCGCCGATACGGTCATCGCCGCGCCAAATGGGCGCTGCTCGGTCAACTCCGCCCATTATGATCGCGCCGCTCCCTGGCTGGCCACCGCCGGGTCGGGCGATGTGCTCGCGGGCTTCATCACTGGCCTTTTGGCGCGAGGCTTTGCCCCGATGCAGGCCGCCGAAAGTGCCGCCTGGCTGCATGTGGAATGCGCGCTGGAGTTCGGCCCCGGACTGATCGCCGAGGACCTGCCAGAGCAGATCCCAGCCGTATTTCGCAAGCTTGGGTTTTAAGCCGCCGGGCGCAGATTTTCGCCTGCCGCGCGGGAGGTGGCGATCTCCATGCCGCCGGCGTAGATCACATGGGGGCGATCAAAGGTCAGGGTGCAGAGTTCCAACATCTGCATGCCTTCGTCGCGGATGAACTCCTCATCGATCAGTTCGAACGCAGGCACAACGGCCTGCGGCTGTCCGAACATCGCCTTGGCGCGCCAGTCTCGGATCAGAACCTGCTGGTTCAGCGGTAGCAGCAAATCGCCGCCCGGCTGAGTGTGCCCCAGCGATCCGGCTGTGAAGCGGACCGCATGCATCATGGCGCGGGATTTGCGGATCTTGCTCAGCGGAGTGAGGCCCTGCGTCCGTGTAATCAACTGATCCCCGGCTGTCAGAGTCTCAACGGCCAAAGCGCCGTCTTGGGTCTGGATCGGAGTGCCGGTAATCAGCGTAACCGAACTTTGGGCCGCGTGGCTGCCGGTCTGCTCGCGGCGGCTTTGCAGGATGCGCGCAACGATATGCTGCGCAGGCGGATTCGCGTGCGGTTTCATGGGGGTCTCTCACTCTGCCTCAGTAGCATTTTATTTGTTTTTTCCAGACACTAGCCATTTGGCGCGCCCGCGTCTGCGCAATTTTTCGCTTATGGGGGAAGCTGTGGCTGAGATGTGTCTTTGGTGCCGCAATCGAATAGTGTGGTTCCGGTGCGATTTCCTCTCGCATCCTGCGGCGGGCTTTGCTATTCAGCGGCTCACGCAGCGCCGGAAGGTGCTGCGCCAGTGCGGGTGTGGCGGAATTGGTAGACGCACCAGATTTAGGTTCTGGCGCCGCAAGGCGTGGGGGTTCAAGTCCCTTCACCCGCACCATTTTGATTTCAAGTAAAAAATCCAAGTCGCTTTTGTCAGGATTCCGCTGGGGGAATTGAGGGCTGCCCCTTTTTGTGCGGCAGTAGCGGTGGCTGGTTGACGTCCTGTTGTTTCGTCCAGGTCCCGACTAACGAACCTGACCCACGTATGCCCACGCGGCCGAAACAGTTCCTGAAAACGTTGCAGGTTCCAAGTTTAAGGAGATTCGGGCAGAAAGTTTGGAAACTCTCGCTGAACCCCATGCATGAAAATGTCGATTTCAAGCGCCAGGCCGACCTCGAAATCGTGGAGGTCGGGGCCGCTCCAGTGGTCATCCTCAAGGCGGTCAAGGAAGCTGCAACGGATCTGCTCGTCCTGTGGCTTCAGGGGGAGGGTCCCGGCGGCACGCAGCAGGTCGATACGCTTATGAACCTCGCACATACCATGAAAAGCCTCCATCATCACACGCATCAGGCGCGGCTCGGTTCGCCAAGTCTGCCCCCCGAATACGTCTTGGATCACGCGGTTACCGGCACCCAGACAATCATAGGCAACGCACCCCTTCAGGCCTTCCTGCGTCAGATTTTCGTGGATGTTGCAGCGATGCCCCGAGAGATTCCTGCAAGGTTCGCCAGGGTTCTTGTCGAAAGCAAAGTCTTCGCCCTTGTCGAAAGCCAGCACAACACAGCAAAGGGCTGCACATTTCGAGCAATCGGTTTGGAGACGGTCTGTGTGCGGCATTGTTGTTATCGACTTCCGATGGTCGCTCAGTTGGAGGTTCCGGGCTGCCATACCTTTTGAAATTCCTCAAGTCTGGATATGTCGGCGTTTCAGTTGTGCGCCGCGACGCGACACTCCGGCGGTGCATCGACCTTTCACCCTAACCGCGGCATATGGCGGTCGTGTGGGGCGGTATTACTCGTTGGGATTATGGCGCCGCAGAGCAGAGAAACGCTGGGCGGCGCCTGAGCCGAGAGCGGGCGGTTCGCCTCGGGGGCTTCTCTAGGTGGAACCGGGCACACATTCAACGGCGAGCGTCAAAATAAGGCTGATGACCGCCTCACGCGCTTGATCCTGTGATTTCTTTCCGCGCAGCTTGCGGGCGAGCGCAGAGCCGCGGGTGGCGGCGTCCTGCGCAAGGATCAGCAGCGCAATCTCCAGCAACTGGTGCATAGCCAGATCAGCTAGGTCTAGCCCCAACAGCCTTTCGAACTCTGCTGGCGGTCTGCACTCCGCCAGCATGCCCTTCAGGGTAGGTCCATTCTTTGACGTCTCGGCGCGGGCAAGGCAAATGTCGGTCATACCCGCCATTTCGGAGAGAAAGACGTCAACCGGCATGCGGGCGGTCTTTTGGGAGTAGCCAGCTTGCCGCTCAAGAATGAGCTCCTGCTGCGCCGGGACAAAGGAGACCTGCAACCCATCGATTGCTACATCCGATGCAGCCGAGGGGCCGAGGCGATTGCGCAGGTTGAGCGCTTCGGCGAACAGCACAATTTGCAGAAGGTCGGTCTGTGTCAGATCACAGGAAATACGCTGAATGCCGCTGCGACCGATGTGTTTGTAGTTGAGCACAAACCGGGCGCCGCCGCCTTCTCGCGGCTCCATTGAAAAGATCTTTGCTGACATGCCGCGCGTTATAGGGAAGGTTGCCGGACCTTCAAGCGACCTTCGACCGGTTCGGAAATGCGCGGTAACTGAGTTGTTGAGCGGTACCCTTGCGTCTGGATATCGGCCAATGGACCACTTCGGAGCAGGCAATTTGGGTGACGTAGATGCCGGTTTGCCTGCAGGATATGCCCCGATAGTGAGGCAGGCATATGGAGGGGGCCGTGGCGCCACGCCGAAATAGACGCCACGGCCACACCAATCAGGCTGCGAGGCCGACCTTGGTCACGGGCATGGCTTTGAAGCCTTTCAGACCTTCGATATTGGCCAGCAGGCGACGCAGGTTCGGGTGGGCTTCCAGCGAGATGCCACCTTCGGGTGCATGCGCGCTATAGGAATAGATGGCGATGTCGGCGATGGTCGGCTCGGTGCCCACCAGGAATTCACGGCCTTCCATATGCGCCTCGATCTTGCCAAAGACGGTGGCGGCGGTTGCCGCGCAGAATTCTGCGTCAAAGGGTGCGTTGAAGACGTTGATCAGACGGGCTGCTGCCGGGCCAAAGGCGATTTCGCCAGCTGCCAGGCTGAGGAATTTCTGCACCTCGGCTTCCAGCACCGGATCGGTGGGCAGGAAGGACGGTGCGTATTTGCGCGCCAAGTAGACCAGGATGGCGTTGGAGTCAGCGATCACGGTGTCACCGTCTTCGATTACCGGCACCTGACCGGCGGGGTTCAGCGACAGGAACGGCTCTTCCTTGTGGGCGCCTGCAGCGAGGTCAACGGTGATGACCTCATGTGCGATGCCGGCGAGGTTCGCAAGCAGTTCTACCCGGTGGGAGTGGCCGGAGAGCGGGAAGCCGTGAATACGGATTGAATTGGACATTTGGGGTTTCCTTCCTTTGTCTGATGCCTGTGCGGCTTATGGACAAGGCAAAGGTAAACTCGCCATATTGTGAGGATAACCGGTGAAATTGACGAAGTATAATGTACGGATTGACGACAAAAAATATGCAAGGAACTCCATAGAATGGACACGCTGGATTGTATGCGCACCTTTGCTGCCGTGGCGGCGCAACGCTCTTTTACCGCGGGTGCCCGGCAGGTGGGAATCAGCACCAAACTGGCCAGCAAATATGTGGCCCGGCTTGAGGAAAGACTGGACGCGCAATTGCTGCACCGGACCACGCGCAGCGTCACTCTGACCGACACCGGACAGGCCTATCTGGAACGCTGCATCGCCCTGCTTGATCAGTTCGAAGAGCTGGAGGACGTGGTGCAGCAGCGCCAGCAGCAGCTTGTCGGTCCGATCCGCATCACGGCCCCGACCGGGCTTGGTAGCCGCGAATTGGTGCAGGCGCTACAGCCGTTCCAAACCGAGCATCCGGATGTGCGGATCGAACTTGTGCTCTCTGACCAGCATATTTCGATCCTTGAGGAAGGCGTCGATCTTGCGGTGCGGTTCGGCACGCTGAAGGATTCCTCGCTGGTGGCGCGCAAGCTGACCGACATGCCGGTGGTCGTGGCCGCATCCCCCACCTATCTGGCGGCCCATGGCGAGCCAAAGGAACCCCACGCGCTGTCGACACATAATTGCCTGCTGATGACGGCCTCGTCGCAGCCAGAGGTCTGGACCTTCAGCCAGGGGCGTCGTCAGATCGCGGTCACGGTCACTGGGGATTTCAGGGCGAATTCCCCCCGCGCGGTGGTCAATATGGCAGCGCTGGGGCGGGGCATTGGCCGGGTGCCGGAATACGCGGCACGCCCATTTCTGGAGAGCGGCGAGCTGAAGCAGCTTTTTGCGGATCGGGGCACGGTGAATATTCCGCTTTATGCGGTCTACCCGCCCAACAGGCATCTGACCACGCGCATCAGGGCGCTGATCGATCATCTGGCCGGGGCATTTGGCGGGTGAAGCACCTGCCGGGCGCGGCTGCGGGGCTGGTCAGACCGACCCGGCTTTGACCGTCATGACGCGGTCTGCGATAGCGGGCAGATTCCGGAAGGCGTCGAAGGTGCAGGCCGTGACCAGCTGATCCACCGGGGTTTTCCGGTATCCCTGCGTGAAAAGGGCAAAGTCGATGCCCGCTCGCTGCGCCGTCTCTGCATCGACCTCGCTGTCGCCCACATACATCCGCGAGGTCCCGCCCAGGGTTTCAAAGGCGTGGTGCAAGGGGGCCGGGTCGGGTTTTCGGACGGGCAGAGTATCACCGCCTACGACGATGTCGAAATATTGCATCAGATCCAGCGCTTCGAGGATCTGCAGCGCCGGGGCCCGGAATTTGTTGGTACAGACGCCAAGGCGAATGCCAGCCTCCTGCAGGCGCGTAAGGCAGTCGGTCACGCCTGGGTAGGGCTGCGACAGGTCGGCGGGATGCGCTGCGTAATACGCCATCATCCGGGTGATGGCGAGGTTCTCATCGGCTTCGGGGATGCCGCTGTCGCGCATGACCAGCCGGACAAGGTTCGGTATGCCATTGCCGATAAAGCTGGTCACCCGCGCCAGCGTCAGCGGCGGCTTGCCAAACTCTGCCAGCATTTGGGTCACGGCGGCGTGGATGTCGGCGGCACTGTCCACCAGCGTTCCGTCAAGGTCGAAAACGATTGCGCGGCTCATGCGGGATCCTTCCATTTGATCGAACAGCCCATCGACGGCACTTGATCCGCCGGGCCCTGGCCGGTGTCTGCGATCTGTCGCATGGCCTCAAACAATTCGCGCCGGGCGCCTTCCGGCGCCGGATTGCGCCCCGATGCATCGAGGCGGCCCCGGTACTGCAGCGCGCCTGCGGCGTTGAAGCCAAAGAAATCCGGTGTGCAGGCGGCATTCCAGCTGCGAGCGACGCTTTGATCTGCGTCATGCAGATAGGGAAAGGGAAAGGCTCGGTCACGGGCCAGTTCGACCATCTTCTCGAAACTGTCGCGGGGATAGGTTTCCGCGTCATTGGAACAGATCGCCGCCATCCCGATGCCCAAGGTTTGCAGGTCGCGGGCATCCCGTTCGATCCGGTCCAGCACCGCGATCACATAGGGGCAGTGATTGCAGATGAACATCATCAGCGTGCCCTTGGGGCCTGCAATATCCGTAAGGCTGTAGGTCTTGCCATCGGTGGCGGGCAGGCGGAAATCCGGCGCGCGCCAGCCGAAATCGCAAACGGGAGGGGAGACGGCCATATCTTGATCCTTTTGTCAGACGGTTTGCGCCGTGGGCAGAAGGGGTGCGAGCGCCTCAATGCCGCCGAGGTGAGTGACATCCGGGACCACGCATTCGGCGCCGGTGAAATCATCGTCGCCTGTGTAGACCGACGGGGTGACGATACAGGCCAGTCCGGCGGCGTCGGCGCTGCGTAACCCGTTGCTGCTGTCCTCAAACGCAAGGGCGTTTTCCGGGGCGATGTCCAGACGTTTCAAGGCCAGCTCATAGACATCCGGCGCGGGTTTCTTGGTAGCGACCTCGTCGCCGCAGGCAATGACCGGGAAAATACTGTCGGCAGGCGCGCCGAAACAGGCATGGCAAAGGGCATCGACATTGGGGCGGCTGGTGGTGGTGGCAATGGCCGCGGTCAGCCCTGCATCCTTTGCCTCTGTGATCAGCGCGGCAATGCCGGGGCGCAGGTCTAACCCGCCGTCGCTCATCAGGCGCACATAGCCATCCGTCTTGGCCTTGTGCAATGCGGCAATGTCGATGGCATCGGGGGCAAGGCCGAGGTTTCGCATGTGGTGGGCGATCCGCTCCTTGCCGCCGGTAGTCTGAAGCAGGCGGCGATAGTCGTCCTGGCTCCAGTGCCAGTCGAGGCCTTCTTCGGCGAATGTCTCGTTGAAGGCGCGCCGATGCAGCTCCTCGGTTTCGGCCAAGGTGCCATCCACGTCGAAGATCAGCGCCTCAAGCGGCATTGGCCGCTTCGCGGATGGCGCGGATGTTTTCGCCATAAACGCCCGGGTTGTCGACCGAGCCGCCCTTGAAGACAGCGGATCCCGCGACCAGCACATCGGCACCTGCCGCGCGCACCTTGGGCGCGGTTGTGGGATCAACGCCGCCGTCAATCTCGATATGCACGGGGCGGTCGCCGATCATCTGGCGCAGGGCCGTGATCTTCCCCGTCATGTCGATGAACTTCTGCCCGCCAAAACCGGGGTTCACCGTCATCACGCAGATCAGATCGGTGAGGTCCAGAAGATGCGCCACAGCCTCGGCCGGGGTGCCGGGATTGAGGGCGACGCCTGCCTTCATGCCCGACGCGCGAATGGCCTGCAGGGTGCGGTGGATGTGCGGTCCGGCCTCGATATGGGCGGTCAGTACGTCAGCGCCTGCGTCCGCGTAGGCGTCAATGTAGGGATCGACCGGCGCGATCATCAGATGCACGTCCATCACCGTCTTCACATGCGGGCGGAAGGCTTTGACCGCCATCGGTCCAAAGGTGAGGTTGGGGACGAAGTGACCATCCATCACGTCGACATGCACCCAGTCGGCGCCTTCGGCCTCGATGGCCCGGATTTCCTGCCCGAAGTTGGCGAAATCGGCGGAAAGAATGGAGGGCGCGATCTTCACGCTGCGGTCAAAGGACATCGGGGGCCTCGTCATATCGGGGAGGGGCAGGGGGCGCGAACGCCCCCCGGATTCGCTTTTCGCGGGAGAGATCAGACCGCCAGCGCGCCGCTGCCGTAGCGTTTTGCCATCTCATCCAGATCGATCGGCGCAATCTTCGCGGCGTTGCCCGCCGTGCCGAAGCGTTCAAAACGGTCAAGGCAGAGTTTTTCCATCTCTTCCATCGCGGGGATGGTGAACTTGCGCGGGTCGAACTCGGTCGGTTTTTCCTGCGCGACCTTGCGGAACTGGCCGGTGATGGCCATGCGGTTATCCGTGTCGATATTGACCTTGCGCACGCCCGACTTGATGCCGCGCTCGATCTCTTCGACCGGCACGCCATAGGTTTGGGGCATCTCGCCGCCGTATTCGTTGATCAGGTCTTGCAGGTACTGCGGCACGGACGACGATCCGTGCATCACCAGATGCACATTGGGGATCTTGGCGTGGATCGCCTCGATCTGGCTGATCGCCAGGATATCGCCGGTGGGCTTGCGGCTGAACTTATAGGCGCCGTGGCTGGTGCCGCAGGCGATGGCAAGCGCATCGACTTGTGTCTTGGCAACAAAGTCCTTGGCCTGATCGGGATCGGTCAGAAGCTGTTCCTGGCTGAGTTTGCCCACCGCGCCCGATCCGTCCTCTTCGCCCGCCTCACCGGTTTCCAGCGAGCCAAGCACGCCCAGCTCGCCCTCGACAGAGGCACCGACCCAATGGGCCATGCGCGAGACACGCTCGGTGATGTCGACGTTGTATTCGTAGGATGCCGGTGTCTTCATGTCCGCCTCAAGCGAGCCATCCATCATCACGCTGGTAAAGCCGTGGCGGATGGCCGACAGGCAGGTCTGTTCGTTGTTGCCATGGTCCTGATGCATGCAGATCGGGATATGGGGGTACATTTCCACCAGCGCCTGGATCATGTGCCGCAGCATGATATCGCCGGCATAAGAGCGCGCGCCGCGGCTGGCCTGCAGGATCACCGGGCTGTCGCATTTCGCGGCGGCTTTCAGGATCGCCAGACCCTGTTCCATGTTGTTGATGTTGAAGGCCGGCACGCCGTAGCCGTGTTCGGCGGCATGGTCGAGCAGTTGACGAAGAGTGATAAGTGCCATGAAAACCTCTTGGGCCTGTCTCAGGCCGCCTGAGCCGCGCCTTGCAGCGCCGCGATGCCGGGGAGCGTCTTGCCCTCCAGCCATTCCAGAAAAGCCCCCCCGGCGGAGGAGACATAGGTGAAATCGCCAGATACACCGGCCGTGTTGAGGGCTGCAACCGTATCCCCGCCGCCTGCGACAGAAACAGCCAACCCTTGCCGGGTCAGATCGGCGGCTGTCTGTGCCAGATGCCGGGTCGCAAGGTCAAAGGGAGAGAGTTCAAACGCCCCCAGCGGCCCGTTCCACAGGATCGTCTTACAAGAGGTCAGCACCGACTGGAACCGTTTCAACGCGCGCGGGCCTGCGTCCAGGATCATGGCGCCTGTCGGGCAGGCATCTGCCGGGGTGATGTCATAGGCTGCACCGGCGGCAAAATCATAGGCGGCCACCACATCCTCGGGCAGATGCAGGGTGCAGCCTGCCTTTTTTGCCAGCGCGCGGATTTCACGTACCGTGTCGATCTGGTCTGCCTCGTGCAGCGAACGGCCCATCGGCGCGCCATCGGCAAAGAGAAAAGTATTGGCCATGCCGCCGCCGATGATGATGTGATCGACCTTTTGAACGAGGTTCTTCAGCACCGCGATCTTACTGGAGACCTTGGCACCGCCCACCACCGCCACCGCAGGGCGTTTCGGGCTATCCAGCGCCGCCGACAGGGCCTCGATCTCTTCGATCATCAGCGGGCCTGCCACGGCGGGCAGCAGATGGGCGAGGGCTTCGGTCGAAGCATGGGCACGATGCGCACAGGAGAAAGCATCGTTCATGTAGATATCGCCAAGCTTGGCCAGCTGCGCGGCAAAGGCAAGGTCATTGGCGGTTTCCCCGGCATGCAGGCGCAGGTTCTCGCAGAGCATGACCGTGCCATCCGTCAGACCCCGGCTGCGGGCGACTGGCTGTTCTCCGATTAAGTGCGGGCAGAAGCGGACCGGGCGGCCCAGCGCCTGTGCCAAGGCTGGGATCAGCGGTTCGACGGAATGCGGCCCGGCCTCGGCGCCCGGCTCGGGGCGGCCAAAGTGGGTCAGGATTACCAGCCGTGCCCCAGCGGCGAGAAGCGGTTTCATGCCCCCGGCAAAGCGGCGAATGCGGGTGTCATCGCTGACGGCTCCCTCCTCATTCATCGGCACGTTGAGGTCGGCGCGCACCAGAATGCGGCGGCCCTTGACCGAGGTAAGATCGATCTGCGGCAGGTCCATCACTGAAGTCTCCCCATGGCATTGGCCGTATCCGCCATGCGGCAGGAAAAGCCCCATTCGTTGTCATACCAGGCCATCACCCGCACCAGACGCGCGCCCAGAACCTTGGTCTGGTCGGCAGCGAAATTGCAGGAATGGCTGTCGTGGTTGTAATCGATCGAGACCTTCGGCTCGGTCTCGTAGCTGATGATCTGCTGCATGTTTCCTGCCGCGGCCTCGGCCATGATGGCGTTCACCTCGTCCTCGGTCACATCACGACCCGCCATGAAAGTGAGATCCACGGCTGATACATTCGGGGTGGGCACCCGAATGGCGGATCCATCCAGACGGCCCGAGAGTTCCGGCAGAACCTCCCCAATGGCCTTGGCCGCACCTGTGGAGGTGGGGATCATCGACATCGAGGCCGCACGGGCGCGATAGAGATCCTTGTGGCGCCGATCCAGCGTCGGCTGATCGCCTGTGTAGGAATGGACCGTGGTGACAATGCCGCTGTCGATGCCGATGGCGTCATTCAGAACCTTGGCCAGCGGTGCAAGGCAGTTGGTGGTGCAGGAGCCGTTGGAAACCACCAACTCATCGCTGCGCAGATCGCGGTGATTGACGCCGTAAACCACGGTGCGGTCGGCGTTCTTGGCGGGGGCCGAGATCAGCACCTTGCGCGCGCCCTGTTTCAGGTGGACCGAGGATTGCTCCTTGGAGTTGAAGACGCCGGAGCATTCCAGCACCACGTCCACCCCGTCCCAGTCGAGTTCCTCGGGGTTGTAGGTGGAGAAGACCTTGATCGGGCCACGGCCCAGATCCAGCGTGTCGTCATTGACCGCAACCGGATGCGGAAATCGCCCGTGTACGCTGTCATAGCGCAGAAGATGCGCGTTGGTTTCAATCGGGCCGGTGGCGTTGATCTTCACCACCTCGATATCGTTGCGACCGCTTTCGATGATATGGGCCAGGGTGCAGCGTCCGATGCGGCCAAAGCCGTTGATGGCGACTTTCGTGGTCATGCCTTCGTCCTTTTCTCGATCTGTCGGCGGGCCGAGGCGGCGATGGCCTCAGCCGTTATGTTGAAGTGGCGGTAAAGCTCCTCGGCGGGGGCGGAGGCGCCAAAACCAGTCATCCCGACAAAGCCGTCGCCACGTTCCAGGAACAGCTCCCAGCCCTGTCGAATGGCGGCCTCGACGCCGACCCGGGGCGCGCTGCCACGCACGGCGGCGCGGTAGTCCGGCGATTGGGCCGCGAAAGCCTCGAAACAGGGGGCAGAGACCACGGCGGCCTTGATCCCGTCTGCTTCCAACAGATCGGCGGCCTCCATGGCAATCTCTACTTCCGATCCGGTGGCAATCAGGGTCACGTCCCGCGCGCCGCCGCCGCGCAGCACATAGGCGCCGCGCGCCGTCATATTCTCGGCGCTGTGGTTGCGGCGCAGGGTGGGCAGGCCTTGGCGCGACAGGCATAGGACCGTGGGGGTGGTGTCCGAAGTCGCCGCCATTTCCCAGGCTTCGGCGGTTTCCACCGCATCGGCGGGGCGGATCACGTTCATGTTCGGCATCGCGCGCAGCGAGGCGATGGTTTCCACCGGCTGATGCGTGGGGCCATCTTCGCCAAGGCCGATGGAATCATGGGTCATCACGTATGTGACGGGCACCCCCATCAGGGCCGAGAGCCGCATGGCGGGGCGGCAGTAATCGGCAAAGGCGAGGAAAGTACCGCCATAGGTTCTGAACCCGCCGTGCAGGGCGATGCCATTCATCGCGGCGGCCATGGTGTGTTCGCGGATGCCGTAATGGATGTAATCGCCGCTGAAATCTTGTGCCGTCACCGGGCGCATGGCGCTGCTGCGGGTGTTGTTCGATCCCGTCAGATCCGCCGAGCCGCCCACGCTGTTGGGCAGGGTGGCATTGACCACCTCCAGTGCCATTTCGGAGGCCTTGCGGGTCGCGACCTTTGGCGCATCGGCACTGAGCTGGGCCTTATAGGCGGTGATCGCGGCGTGTAGCGCCTCTGCGTTCGGCGGGGCCATGGCCGCGTCGAACTCCGCTGCCTTTGGTGAGTGCTCCTTGCGTGCCTGCCAGTCTTTCCGGGTCTTGGCGCCGCGTTTTGCCACGTCTTCCCAGGCGTTGCGCACACCATCGGGGATAACAAACGGCGCATGGGGCCAGTCGAGTGCGGCGCGGGTGGCGGCGATTTCCTCGGCACCCAGGGGGGCGCCATGCACCTTGTGGCTGCCCCCCATGTTGGGGGCGCCCTTGCCGATCACCGTGCGGCAGGCAATCATCGAGGGGCGATCATCGGCGCGTGCGGCGGCGATGGCGGCGGCGATTGCCTCGGGCGCGTGACCATCCACCGCCTGAACATGCCAGCCAGCGGCCTCGAACCGCTGTTTCTGGTTCATCGAGGTCGATAAATCCGTGGGCCCGTCGATGGTGATCCGGTTGTCGTCCCAGAAGACGATCAGCCGCGACAGGCCAAGGTGCCCGGCCAGATCGATGGCCTCATGGCTGATCCCCTCCATCAGGCAGCCATCCCCGGCCAGCACATAGGTGTAGTGATCGACCAGATCATCGCCAAACCGCGCCTGCATCATGCGTTCGGCCAGCGCCATGCCGACGGCGGTCGAGATCCCCTGGCCGAGCGGGCCGGTCGTGGTCTCGATCCCTGCGGCATGGCCGTATTCGGGGTGTCCCGCCGTGCGCGCGCCCATCTGGCGGAAGTTGCGCAGCTGAGCGGCGTCCATATCCGTGTAGCCGAGCAGGTGGTGGATCGCATAGACCAGCATGGAGCCATGTCCCGCGCTCATCACGAAACGGTCGCGGTCGGGCCAGTCGGGGCGGGACGGGTCGATCCTGATGAAGCGGTTGAACAGCACCGTTGCCACATCCGCCAGACCCATCGGCGCGCCCGGATGGCCGGAGTTCGCAGCCTGCACCGCATCCATGGTCAGCGCGCGGATGGCATTGGCCATCAGGGTTTCATCGGCTTTCACCGGGGTTTGAACATTCATGAGAGGTCTCCTCAGGCACGTTTGGCTTCGCGGACCAGGCGGATCACCATCGGCGTAAAGATCAGCTGCATCGCCAGATCCATTTTGCCGCCGGGGATCACCAGGCTGTTGGCGCGGGTCATCCAGCTGCCCTCGATCATCGACATCAGATAGGGGAAATCGATACCGCGCGGGTTCTTGAACCGGATCACCACCAGGCTTTCGTCCGGAGTGGGGATCCAGCGCGCCACAAAGGGGTTGGAGGTATCCACCACGGGCACGCGCTGGAAATTGATATCGGTCTCGGAAAACTGCGGGCAGATGCAATGCACATAGGCCTGCATCCGGCGCAGGATGGTCTCGGTCACGGCCTCGGTGGAATAGCCGCGCGATTCCCGGTCGCGGTGGATCTTCTGGATCCATTCGAGGTTGATCACCGGGACCACGCCGATCTTGAGATCAGCCAGCGCAGCGAGGTTCACATTGTCGTTCACCACCGATCCGTGCAGCCCTTCGTAGAACAGAAGATCGGAATCATCGGGGAAGGGCGCCCAGGCCGTGAATTCCCCCGGGGGGACGCCGGTCCGCTTGGCTTCCTCGGCGTCGTGCACATAGGTGCGGGTGCGCCCTTTGCCAGTCTGGCTGTAGTCGCGGAAGACCCGTTCCAGCTCCCCGAGCTCATTGGCGTCATAGGAGAAATGCGAGAACGTGTGATCGCCGTCGGCCTGTCGGCGTTCCAGCTCGGCCCGCATATCGGCGCGGTTGTAGCGATGAAAGGCGTCGCCTTCGATCGAGACGGAGGTAATGCCTTCACGGCGGAAGATCTGGTCGAAGGTCTTTTTCACGGTCGAGGTGCCCGCGCCGGAAGACCCCGTGACACTGATGATCGGGTGTTTGGTGCTCATGTCGATGTCCTGAAGGTGTGGGGATCAGGCGCGGAACAGTCCGCGCAAGCCAAAGAGAGCGGATGTCTCCTCGTCCGGCAGATCGTGATAGGTGGCGACCCGTGCCACCTTGTTGGACGAGCCGAAGACAAAGGGGGTACGCATGTGTAGCGTATCGGGGACCGCATCCAGGATCGGGTCCTGCCCGTCGGTGGCCCGTCCGCCTGCCTGTTCGATCAAAAAGGCGATGGGCGCGCATTCGTAGACATAGCGCAGCCGCCCCCGGCCATAGCCCTGCCGACCATCAGCGGGATACAGAAAGATCCCCCCTCGTGTCAGGATACGGTGGGTCTCGGCCACCAGGGAGGCAATCCAGCGCATGTTGGAATCGGCGCCGCTCGGCCCTTCGGTCCCTGCCACGCGGTCGTCGATATAGGCGCGGATCGGTTTGCTCCAGTGGCGGTAGTTCGAGGTATTGATGGCGTATTCGTTGGAATCCGGCGCGATCTCGGCGACCTGTCCCAGCAGACGGAATGTACCGCTCTGCGGATCCAGCACGTATTTGAGCACCCCGTCGCCCAGGGTGACAATCAGCGCGCATTGCGGCCCGAAGATCGCATAGCCCGAGGCGAGAAGATCCCGGCCGGGTCGCAGAAACGACGCCTCGGGCGTGTCCGCAGCCGGATAGATGCCAAAGATGGTTCCGATGGACACATTTGTGTCGATGTTGGAGGAGCCATCCAGCGGATCGATGGCCACGGCAAATTGCCCCTTGGGGTTCATGGTGACGACCGTGTCCTGCTCTTCCGAGGCATAGTGACGGACATCGCCTTCGCGCAGGGCGGCCATGAAGGCCTCATCGGCGATCACATCCAGCGCCTTTTGCGCGTCTCCATCGGTGTTGGTGCCCGCCGCTCCGGCAAGGTTTTCGTCGATCCCGCCGCGCGCAATGCGCTGGGCAAGCTCGGCAGCGACACTGGCCAGCCGGTCCAGTTCTGCAACAAGCGCAGGCTCGGCCCCCTGGGGCACCTGATCAAGAGTTTTCATGTGATTGTCCTCCCTGACGCGACAAAGCTTGCAAAAAATGATTTTTTAAGGAATTTAAAAAATAGAAATAACGATTAGGAGTTTTCGAATTTGCGGTTCGACGCCATCACTCTCAAACAATTGCGCGCGCTTCTGGCGGTGGCGGACACAGGCTCCCTGACCATGGCGGCCGATCTTTTGCATCAAACGCCACCGACAATTCACAGCCAAATCAAGAACCTGGAAGGCGCAGTTGGAGAGGCATTGCTACAGAAGGCTAGCGATGGTTCGGGGTTTCAGCCCACCCTTGTCGGGCAGGAGATGCTGGCCGCCGCACAACGGATCGAAGCGAATTTGTCGCATGCAGAGCGGCAGATCACCGCTCTGACCCAGGGGCGGCGCGGCCATGTGGTGCTGGGAACGGTATCTACGGCGAAGTATTTCGTGCCCCGTCTGGTGCGGCTATTGCAGGACCGAATCCCTGACGTGGAAATCTCGCTGCGGGTGGCCAACCGATCCGATGTGATGCAGGCGCTGAACCGGGGGGACTATGACCTGGCAATCATGGGGCGGCCACCGCGCGGGGTGATCCATCGGGCGATCCCGCTGGGGCCGCACCCGCATGGCATCGTGCTGCCGCCGGATCATCCGCTGGCGCAGGAAGACGGATATGATCCGCATCGGCTGCTGCAGGAAACCTTCCTTAGCCGCGAGGAAGGGTCAGGCACCCGGATCCTGATGGAGCGGTTTATCGAACGGCTGGCGGAGGGGCATAGTCCCAACAAGGTGGTGATGCCCTCGAACGAGACGATCAAGCAGGCAGTTCTGGCGGGGCTGGGGATTGCGTTCCTGTCGCTGCACACCGTGCATGACGAGGTCACATCGGGGCGGCTGGCGCTCTTGCGCGGGCGGGATCTGCCGGTGATGCGGCATTGGTATCTGATCACCGGCGCCGCAGAGGCAGATCATGTGTCTCCGGCGACGGAAATGTGCGCGCAGGAAATCGACGCCTTGTCAGGCGTTTACCTGCCAAAGTTCGACTTGTAGCGTTCGGTGCCGTGATCTCAGCGGGTCAGCGCCGCATAAAGCTGCGGCAGGCGTTCCGGCAAGCGCTCGACCCGGTCCAGGATCATCGCGCCACGCGGGCCAAAGATCCGCTGTACATAGGCATCGGCACCAGGGTCCAGCGTCAGGCAGAAGGGGGTGATGCCGCTTTGGCTGGCTTCCTCCACCGCGCGGCGGGTGTCGGCGCGCAGGTATTGCGGATCGCGCACGTCGATATCTGCGGGCGCGCCATCGGTCAGAACCAACATAAGCTTGCGCGTGGCCTTCACCCGCTTCATTTGCGCCGTCGCGTGGCGGATCGCCGTGCCCATGCGGGTCGAGAGCCGCCCTTCAGCGCCCATCAGGCGGGCGGTGGCCAGATCCTCCCACGGCTGGTCGAAATCCTTGAACCGTTCATAGTAGACCTGCGCGCGCCCGTCCGAGCAAAAGCCATGGATGGCAAAGGCATCGCCGACCCGGTTGATCGCCTCTGACAACAGCACACAGGCCGATTTGGTCAGATCCATCACGGTGGAGCCATCGCCCACCGGATCATTCGTCGACTCCGACAGATCCAGCAGCACCATGACGGCGGTGTCGCGCGTCTTGTGCACCTGGCGCATCATCACACGCGGGTCGGGCTGGCGGCCCAAGCGTATGTCGATGGCGGCGGTGATGGCGGCTCCGATGTCTATGACGTCGCCATCCTCCAGCTTGCGGATGCGCTGCATGCCCTGCGGGCGCATGGCGTCCAGCCGGTGCTTCAGCCGCTCCATCACCGGGCGATGTTCGGCGAGGATCGCCTCCGCCCCGGTCGGGTCGCCCAGACGCGGGCGCCGTTCCAGCACCGTGGCCCAGGCCGGGCGCATCATCTGGATGGTGTGGTCGAATTCATCATACATCACCGGCGGTGCCAGCGGTTCGCGGCCTTCCTTCTCGTTGAAGCTTTGACCGTCGTCATCAAAGATTTCCGCCGATTGCACCCAGATTTCCTGTGCGTCCTCGCCTGCGGTTTCGACCTCCACCTCGTTTACCATTTCGCTGACCGAGACGTATTTGCGCACCTGTGGCGGCGGGGCGAATTCCGTGTCGAACTCCAGCTCCTCGAACTCCCACAAGAGCCGGTTATCGCAGCGATAGGGGCAGGAAGGATGATCGGTATAAGCAGAATAGGGCTGGCCGCGCAGGCGTTCGGCAAGGCGCAGGCCCAGATTGCGGGCAGCCTCCGCATCTGCCAAGTCAAACAGCGCGAATTCGCCCCGAACCCAGGACGCAAGATCGCTTTCGGGCGCCTGATCTGGCAACAACAGCGCGCGGGCGATGCGGTCGAACTCTCCCGCGATGCCGGGGGCGGTGTCCTGATGAAACGGCGCCCAGAGATCGCGCAGCCGGGGCAGGCGGGCGATGGCAAGGGCCTCCGCGCGGGCATCCTCAATGAGGCCGATCATGGCCGTCTGTAAGGCGTTCAGCCCTTCGCCCTGAATGGGTTTGCGCAGACAGGCAAGATGCGCAGCCAGATGGGCGGCCTGCGCGCGGTATAGATCCAGCGCCGCCTCATCCTGCCAGTCATCCAGCGCATCGGGCAGGTGCAGGCTGTAGGCCTCATAGTAGGGGCGCAGGCCCGTACGATCCTCGAAATCACCTGCGGTGGGCGTCAGCATGAAATCCCGCCCCCAAAGGGCGCGCAGGTACATCATCAACCGCCGCTGTACATCCACCAGAAGCGTGCCCTTGCGCTCACGCTGAATGACGGCGCGGCTTTCCTCGGTTTCCAGCGAGAAATATGCGAGCAGTTCCTTGAAGTTGGTCCGGTGCGCCTCCACGCCCCAGTCGGCCCAGCGGCGCAAGCCCCCAAGGGTCAGGACCTCCAATAGGTCGGACAGGTGTTCAAGCATCGGGCGCACGGCGCGGGGCGCGCGGGCCAGAAGATGCTCCAGAAAACGCAAATAGGCCATGAAAAGCGTGGCATCGCCCAGCCGCATCGCCGCCTGCGGAGATGTCTCCAGCAGCCGGGCAATCACCGCGCCGGAGGTGCGCGAGGCAAAGCCAAGGAGCAGAGGCAGCAGATCGCCAAGGACATCCTCGCCCAGATCACGGGCAAGGGCTGGCGCGGCTTCAATCCAGGCAATGACAGGATCCGAGCCCCGGCCCAATTGCATCAGCGCTTCACAGCCGCGCAACCAGGTATCCAGCGCACGCGGCGACAGTTTGCGCCGCGCATTGGGCAGGGTGGCCAGCAGGACCTCGGCGACCTCACCCGGCAGGCTGTTCAGCAGCGCTGCACGGTCTTCGGGCAGGGTCTCAGAACCAGGTTGCGACAGCGGCATCGAGAGCATCGCGCATATCCGGATCATCAGTGATGGAGTTGACCAGCGCCATGGAGCAGGCGGCGCGCGGCGCAATGCCGCCCTTGATCAACCGGCCGGCGTGGATCAGCATCCGGGTGGACACCCCTTCGTCCAGCCCGTGCCCTTTGAGGTTGCGGGAGCGCGCGCCGATTTCGACCAGCTTGCCGGCGGTCTCACTGTCAATGCCTGCCTCATGGGCCAGGATCTCGGCCTCGGTCTCCCCTTCGGGCCAGGTGAAGTTCATCGCCGCAAAGCGTTGTTTTGTCGACTGTTTCAGGTCCTTCATCAGGGACTGGTAGCCGGGGTTGTAGCTGATCACGATCAGGAAGTCGGGGTGCGCCTGAAGAAGCTCCCCTTTCTTTTCCAAGGGCAGAACACGGCGGTCATCGGTCAGCGGGTGAATGGCGACGGTGGTGTCCTGGCGGGCCTCCACCACCTCATCGAGGTAACAGATCGCACCGTGGCGGGCGGCAAAGGTCAGCGGGCCGTCCTGCCAGCGGGTGCCGTCGGCATCCAAGAGATAGCGGCCCACCAGATCGGAGGCTGTCATGTCCTCGTTGCAGGCCACGGTGACCAGCGGGCGGCCCAGTTTCCAGGCCATATGTTCCACGAACC
Source organism: Pseudophaeobacter sp. A-200-2 (assembly GCF_041008815.1). Taxonomy (NCBI): domain Bacteria; kingdom Pseudomonadati; phylum Pseudomonadota; class Alphaproteobacteria; order Rhodobacterales; family Roseobacteraceae; genus Pseudophaeobacter; species Pseudophaeobacter sp. A-200-2. The sequence continues at coordinate 223,093 of NZ_JAXGFU010000008.1, forward strand.
GCGTCTTGCCGCAGCCGGTCGGCCCTTTCAGCATGACGGGTATACGGGCATCCCAGGCGGCGGTGAACAGCTCCACCTCGTCGCCGGTCTGCCGCCAGAAGGGCGCATCGGTGACGCGAAATTCGTCAAGCATGTCTTTCATGGCGGGCTCCTCCTGCTGGGCTTGGAATTTGCTGCCCGGCACGAGGGAGCGCCGGGCAGCAAAGGGGCATCAGACCATCTCGCCGCGGTAGACGACCATATTGGCGCCCTGGCTTTGGGTGAAGTTGTCATATCCCAGAAGGCGCACATGGTGCTTGGGGTTGGCGGCGTGGCATTCGTCCAGCTCGGCCAGGATTGCGTCCACGTCGGTTTCACCGAACATCGGCAGCTTCCACATGTACCAGTAATAGCCGGTGGCGTTGCTGGGTTCGGTGTGTTCGATCGCCGGGTTCCAGCCGTTGGAGACGATCCATTCCACCTGTTTGCGGATCTGGTCCTTGGTCATTTCCGGAAGGTAAGAGAAGGTCTCCATCTTGCGCGAGGCGGGATCCGACAGGCGGGAGGGGTAGTCCTGAATGGTGCTCATGGTCTTGGTCCTTGTTGTGATGTGTTCGAGGGCTGAGCAGGGATCAGCGGTGCTGCACGTCCAGCTTGTCGACGGTGTCGAACTCGAACTTGATTTCCTTCCAGGTCTCCATCGCGGATTTCAGCTCGGGCGAATGTTTCGCCGCCGCCATCAGGATATCCTTGCCTTCCTTCTCCAGCTCCCGGCCTTCGTTGCGGGCCTGAACGCAGGCCTCCAGCGCCACGCGGTTGGCCGCAGCACCTGCCGCATTGCCCCAGGGGTGGCCCAGGGTGCCGCCGCCGAATTGCAGGACGCTATCATTCCCGAAGATCGAGACCAGCGCGGGCATATGCCAGACGTGGATCCCGCCAGAGGCCACCGGGAAGACGCCCGGCATGCTGCCCCAGTCCTGATCGAAGAAGACGCCCATCTTGCGGTCTTCCTTGACGAATTTGTCGCGCATCAGGTTGATCCAGCCCAAGGTCGCGTTGCGGTCGCCTTCCAGCTTGCCGACGACGGTGCCCGAATGCAGGTGGTCCCCGCCCAGAAGTCGCAGAAGCTTGGTCAGAACGCGAAAGTTGATGCCGTGGTTGGGGTTGCGGTCGATTACCGCGTGCATGGCGCGGTGGACATGCAGCAGCATGCCATTGTCGCGGCACCATTTCGACAGCGAATTATGGGCGGCCCAGCCGACGGTCAGATAGTCGGACATAATGATGGGCGTGCCGATCTCCTTGGCAAATTCGGCGCGCTGGAACATCTCTTCCACCGTGGGGGCGGTGACATTCATATAGTGGCCCTTGCGCTCACCGGTTTCGGCCTGCGCCTTGTCGATGGCCTCCTGGCAGAACAGGAAGCGGTCGCGCCAGCGCATGAAGGGCTGGGAGTTGACGTTCTCGTCGTCTTTCGAGAAATCGAGACCACCGCGCAGCACCTCGTAGACGGCGCGGCCATAGTTCTTGGCCGACAGACCCAGTTTCGGCTTGATGGTGCAGCCCAGGAGCGGACGACCGTATTTATCCATCTTGTCGCGCTCGACCTGGATGCCGTGCGGCGGGCCAAAGCAGGTTTTCACGAACCAGATCGGGAAGCGCACGTCCTCGAGGCGCAAGGAGCGCACGGCCTTGAAGCCAAAGACGTTGCCGACGATGGAGGTAAAGACGTTGACGACCGAACCTTCCTCGAACAGATCTGCCGGATAGGCGATGAAGGCATAAAAAGCCTCGTCCTGGCCGGGCACGTCTTCGATCCGGTAGGCGCGCCCTTTGTAATGGTCAAGATCGGTCAGCAGGTCGGTCCAGACCGTGGTCCAGGTGCCGGTGGAGCTTTCGGCGGCCACGGCTGCGGCTGCCTCTTCGCGCGGCACGCCATCCTGCGGGATCACCTTGAAGACGGCCAGGACATCGGTGTCCTTGGGCGTGTATGCGGGTTCCCAATAGGTGGACCGGTAGTCCTTGACGCCGGCATCGTATTTCTTGGCTGGGGCTTGCATGTTCATGGGCTTGTTTCCTCCTCCTGGCCGCCAACGGGGGCGGGCCACTTCATTGGGATCAGAAGGCCACAAAGGGTAAATATAGTGAAATGAATAGTTTTTAGTTTCAGAATAAGGTATTCTGTATATATGCGGTATTCCCTTCGACAATTGCAGATATTTCAAGAGGTTGCGCAGCACCTCTCTTACACTCGCGCTGCCGAGGCGCTGCATCTGACGCAGCCGGCCGTCTTTGCGCAGGTGCGTCAGCTGGAAGAGCAGACCGGTCACAAGCTGATCGAGCGGATGGGCAAGACCCTGTTCCTGACCGAGGCGGGAGAGGTGGTGTTGTTGTCGGCGCAGCGTATGCTGGGCGAGGCCGAGGATCTGGATATGCGCCTCGCGGAGCTGCGCGGCATGGCACGGGGGCGGTTGCGGCTGGCGGTGGTGTCGACCGCGAAATACGACATCCCCGCCCGCATCGGAGCCTATAACAGCGACTATCCCGGGATCGAGGTTGCCCTGACCGTCTGCAACCGCGAGGAAATCCTAAGCCGTTTCGCTCAGAATGCGGATGACCTTTATATTCTGGGCACGCCGCCGCAGAATATGGCTGCCGAAGTGGAACGCTTTGCCGAAAACCCGCTGATCGTCATTGCGCCGCCTGATCATCCTCTGGCCACCCGGCAGGGGCTAAGTGTGGCGGACCTGTCCGTTTATCCATTCCTTACCCGGGAAAGCGGATCAGGCACCCGGCTGGCGGCCGAGCGCTGTTTCGAAGAGGCAGGGAAAGCCCCCGCCGTGCGGTTGGAGTTGGGCGCCAATGAGGCCGTCAAACAAGGGGTGATTGCGGGCCTCGGTTGGTCTGTGCTCAGCCGGGCTACCGTCGCGCTGGAGCTGCGCCACGGCTATCTGACGGAGCTTGACGTGAAGTCCTTTCCGATCATGCGTCATTGGTACGTGGCTTGGCCAAAGGGAAAGCAGCCCACGATGGCGGCCGAGGCGTTTCTGCAGCAGCTGAGGGAGGGAACTGGGGCGGCTGGCGTGGGTTCCTCTGTGGCGGGACAATAATTTTCTTGGAAAACCGCCGATTATACCCGCGCGCTTTAGGGGGTTTTTACCATATCGGCTGAGTGTGCGGTTCATTGAATGGCAGAAGGTTTTCAATATGAGCTACGCACAGGCTTCAACGATTGCCACCCATGCACCGGCGAGCACAAGGTCTGTCAATGTCCTGACGGGGCAAGGGGCGGCCAAAGAGGCGAAAACAGAAGATTTTGCAAGCCATGTTGCACCGCAGTCGCCTGACGCAGAGGCGATTGATGCAATCTTCGCTAACTACGACCTGAGCGATATCTCCCCGCAGGAAATTGACCAGATGGCCGGTGAATTGGTGGCGGCAGGTTTCGATGACATGAAGTTTATTATGATGCTGGCGACCAAGGGCGCGGCCTTCCAGGCCCATCTACAAGAGGACTTCGCGCAGTCCGGATATGAGGTTTCCCGTGGAAACAGCAACGCAAAGATGGACCTGATTGAGGTGACCCGCGACCAGCTGAAGATGTCCAAGGCCTTTGGCCAGCCGACCCAAGCTCTGGAAAGCTTTCTTGACGACATAGAGGATATCGCTGCGGAGCAGGCGGCACCGCCACGCGCGCCGATCGCTCTGGTCCGGGGGGGCGATCGCGGCACGCTTGTGTTGTCGCAGGCCGACCGGATCTAGCGCTGGACTTAACCGGGCCCGATCGGGTCAGCGGACATGCCGGGGGGCGGGGGCTATGGAAATGGCCTCCGCCCCCTTTTTATTTGCGGTCAGGGTTTGCATGGGGCCGACCTGGGGGCACGTCTCATGGCATCTCCCCTTAGACGGTCTGGCGGGGTGAGGCGGGGCTGAATCGGGCCTTGGAGGAGATTACTTTTTCGTGATATTTTTCAGTGTGATAACGCACAGTTGATGTGTTGCGAGGAGCTCTGCTTTTCCATCAAGGCAGGAATGCGCTGAGCGCATGCGATGTGTGATCTTCCTCACATAAACAGACGCGATATCGCCCTAAAGGTGCCGGGCACTGGGCGCGATTGGCAACATTCCGCGCAGTTCATGCCGTGGGTTTCCAGCCGTCAGTCCATCCGGAATTTCAAGGATGCTGCGGCGAAGACGCCCTTGGTAATCAACGTATGAGGTGCAGCCGCCGGGGATGGGGCTGCCGTGCCGCGTCGAAACGTCAGGAGACATCTTTATGACCACCACACTCACAACCAGAGCCATTGCTGCCACCGTGGCTGCGATGCTTGCCGCTCCTGCATTTGCAGGCCCGACTTATGAAAACAGCACCGGCGGGTCGTTCACCTGGTACGGCCAGTTCGACCCGGCGTTCCAGTACTACGATGATGGCGCTGAAACCTACAGCCGTCTCGTGGACAACTCCGGTTCCAACTCCCGCATCGGTTTCCGCCTGAAGCAGGCTTACGGCGAGAACACGCTGACCTTCGCCTTCGAAACCGCATTTGGTCTGCGCTCGTCCTACAGCGTCAACCAGACGTCCAAGGGCGACAACGTCAGCTGGTCCCGCACCAACCTGCGCCACGTGGACTTCCAGTTCGACACCGCGCGTTACGGCCGTTTCTCGGCTGGTCAGGGCTCGATGGCGTCTGACGGCATTGCATTCGCCGATGCTTCCGGCACCGGTCTGGCTGCTGGCACAGCGGTTGCCGACCCGGCTGGCGGATATGCGTTCCGCACCGCAGGTGGTGCTCTGAGCACTGTGTCCGTCGGCGACGCCTTCAAGGACTATGACGGCAGCCGTCTTGGCCGTGTGCGCTATGACTCCGTGAACTTCAACGGTTTCACCTTCTCGGCGTCCTACGGTACCGACATCCTGAAAACCAACAACGACCGCGAAACCTATGACGTCGCTGTGCGCTACAGCAACGACGAGCTGGGTGATTTCGGGTTCGACGCAGCTCTGGGCGCAGCCTGGACCGAGGAAACCGGCAAGGCAGACATCCGTGACGTCGCGGGCTCCTTCGGCGTCGAGCACAAGCCGACCGGCCTGTCGCTGACCGTTGCTGCAGGCGAGCGTGACATCGCGGGCAGCTATGCCTACGCCAAACTGGGCTACAGCGCGAACCTGATTTCGGCTGGTTCCACCTCCGTCTCCGTCGACTACTACGATGGTTCGGACATGGTTACTTCGGGCGATTCTGCTGAATCCTGGGGCATCGCAGCCGTTCAGAAAGTCGACAAGTACAACGTCGAAGCTTATCTGGCCTACCGCGATTACTCCTATGCGGACACTTCCGCGACCAACTACCAGGACAGCAACGTGATCCTGGCGGGTGCGCGCTGGAAATTCTAAGTCCCGGGTATCCGGACTGCTAAAAGACGAGAACACGCCCTGCGGGGCGTGTTTTTCATTTCGGGGTCGGTTTCACCCAACGAAACCCTCATAAACCTGCCCAATGTCGCACCGAAGCGGGCAATGCCTCTTGCACCGAAGGCCCCAGACACATAGAAGGCCTCAAATTGTCTGGGGGCGGAGCCTGCGCGCGCGCCCCGAATCTCTATGAGGTATAGGATGCAGGTCACCGAGACGCTGAACGAAGGTCTGAAACGCGGCTACGCCATCACTGTCACAGCCGCCGAGCTGGACGAGAAGGTCAACGAGAAGCTGGCAGAAGCGCAGCCCGAAGTGGAGCTGAAAGGCTTCCGCAAGGGCAAGGTGCCGATGGCCCTGCTGCGCAAGCAGTTCGGTCAGCGTATGCTGGGCGAAGTGATGCAGGAAGCCGTCGATGGCGCCATGAACAAGCACTTCGAAGACAGCGGTGATCGTCCGGCGATGCAGCCCGAAGTCAAGATGACCAACGAAGACTGGAAAGAAGGCGACGACGTCAACGTCGAGATGTCCTACGAGGCACTGCCTGAGATTCCCGAAGTCGACCTCTCCGTCATCTCGGTTGAGAAAATGGTTGTCAAAGCCGAAGACGAAGCCGTCGAGGAAGCGCTGCAGAACCTGGCCGACACCGCCAAGGATTTCGAAGCCCGCGAAGAGGGCGCTGCGTCGGAAGATGGCGATCAGGTCGTGATCGATTTCGTCGGCAAGGTTGACGGCGAAGCCTTCGAAGGCGGTTCCGCCGAAGATTACCCGCTGGCGCTCGGCTCCAACTCCTTCATCCCCGGCTTCGAAGAGCAGCTGGTCGGCGTGAAGGCCGGTGAGGAAAAAGACGTCACCGTCACCTTCCCCGAAGACTACCAGGCCGATCACCTGGCCGGTAAGGAAGCCGTGTTCTCCTGCACCATCAAAGAGGTCAAGGCGCCGAAGGCCGCCGAGATCGACGACGAACTGGCGAAGAAATTCGGTGCCGAAGATCTGGAAGGCCTGAAAGCCCAAATCCGTGAGCGTCTGGAAGCGGAATACGCAGGTGCAGCCCGCGCCGTGATGAAGCGCGCGACCCTGGACAAGCTGGACGAGCTGGTCTCCTTTGACCTGCCGCCGTCGCTGGTCGAGGCCGAAGCACAGCAGATCGCGCACCAGCTGTGGCACGAGGACAACCCGGACGTTCACGACCACAACCACGGTGAGATCGAAGCGACCGAAGAGCACACCAAACTGGCCGAACGCCGCGTGCGCCTTGGCTTGCTGCTGGCCGAGCTGGGCCAGAAGGCAGAGGTTGAAGTGACCGACGCGGAAATGACCCAGGCGATCATGGCGCAGGCGCGTCAGTACCCGGGTCAGGAGCGCCAGTTCTTTGAATTCATTCAGCAGAACGCTCAGATGCAGCAGCAGCTGCGTGCGCCGATCTTCGAAGACAAGGTCATCGACCACGTGTTTGATCAGGCGACCGTGACCGAGAAAGAGGTCTCGAAAGACGATCTGCAGAAAGCTGTTGAAGAGCTGGACGAGGAGTAATCCTCTCCCTCCAGTGGTTATGGAAAGGGCCGCCCATCAGGGGCGGCCCTTTTTCATTCTGATAAAGAGGGAATGCGGGCCACATGGACACCGCAAGCCGGTTCAGGTCCTCAGGCCGGTTTCCTTCAGCATGCCGCGACGCTTGGCTTCGTAGTAGTAGCCACGCGAGTAATGTTTGACGGCGGTGTCCTCGCTACCATCGGCAAGCAGCCAGGCGCCGCGCAGGTATTTCACCGAGAATTCAAGGTTGGTGTCTGCGTCCAACAGGTCCTGTGGCTTGCCTTTGAAGCCCATCGAACGCGCGGTGGCGGGCAGAATCTGCAACAGGCCGTAGTAGGGCCGGTTGACGGCTGTTGGGCGATGGGTGCTCTCCCGTACCGCCAGCCGGTGCACCAGAGAGCGCGGCACCTCGTAATGGTCGGACCAGTAATTAATCTTCTTGCGCAGGTCCGGGGTTTCATTGGGAAACAGTGGCGGCTCGTTGCGGCTGACGGCCTGAGGGGCAGCGCCGCAGCCCGCGGCAAGCAGCGGCAACGCCAGCAGAGAGAAGACATGACGTCGGTGCATCGGGGAACTCCGGGCAACAGGAACAGAATGGATCCGTGAAGGGCGCTCCGTCTGGGGAGGCAATAGGCAAGAGCGGATCCGTCACGGCAGACTAGTCATGCTTGGGAATGGCCACAATCGGGCGGAAGCGCAGCGCTGTTTCATCGGCAAATCTTCACCGATCCATGAAGGGGGCTAGGGCTGCTGAAAGCGGTGTGAGCGCCCGTTGCAGGCGCGCCAAAGTCCCGTTATCGAGCCATTGGCACGTACCGTCGGCAGCTTTGGCAGGCCTCCGCCGATATGCGGAAAAGTGCGAACAATTCTAATTTATAAGGCTTTGTTAATTTTCGCTGGAAACGCCAGAATACCCATGCGCATTGAGGCAAAAATAATACCTCAGGAAGGGTGCCCTGCTTTCGCCTGTAGCGGTGCCCGTAAACGAGCAGTAAAAAGGGGCCGCGGCCGTTTCCCACTTTCCGCGGTCCCAATAAGCTGAGCGGTCCATAATAACAGCGCAAATGAGTTTCGCATCATTGGCTGAAGCACCGGCTGAATCAAAGCCGAACCCGCCAGAGCAGACGCCGCCCGAGAACTGAAAGGGCGTGCAAGGCCCCCGCGCAGCGCAGCAGGCGCGCTTGCCGGGGGCGGGACCCAGCTGGTTCCCGCCGACCTCATCAGCCCATGTGGCGGAAATCCGCGATCAGCCGGTCACTGGATGGCCGCGGTTCTGCATGCAGCGGATCACGTAGTCACGCTGGGCCTGTTTGACCTGGATGTCGCCTACGGCGGCACCAGCCATGGCGCCGGCAATCGCGCCAACAAGCGCCTTGTCGCTATTTTCGGTCGCCCCCACCAAGGCACCGCCTGCACCTCCAAGTGCGGCGCTTGTTCCGATGTGGCCTTGTCCGATCTGACGGGCCGAGGCCTGACATTGTGCCAGATCCGTTTGATAGTTCGGGCCCGGAGTTCCGGCCAGCGACAAGGGCGCGTCAACCGATGGCGTGTCGCATCCGGAAAGGGTCGCGGCGCATAGCCCTGCAATCGCGATGGTTCTCAGCATCATCGGGTTTCTCCTTTGTCCAAATGCATCTCTTGCCCATTCACTGTAGGCAGGAAGGTCCATCATGGCCAGTGTGCTGTCTGGCAAAGGAAAAGGCCGCGCCCATATGGGGCGCGGCCTTCGTGTTCTCTCGCTGTGATCCGCTGGGATCAGGCGTTGGTCTCTTCGTCGCCGGTCGCGGCCGGAGCGGCTTCGCCTTCGTCCTCATCGTCGGAGGCAGCGGAACCGATGTCGTCGAACAGCTCGGAGATTTCGAATTCAGCAGCGGCTTCCTCTTCGGCGGCCAGCTCCTGGATCGATTTACCCGAGGCTTGCAGTTCGGCTTCTTCCGGCGAGCGGGCCACGTTCAGCTTGATGGTGACCATGACTTCCGGGTGCAGGTGCACTTCGGCCACGTGCAGACCAAGGGTCTTGATCGGCTCGCGGATGATGACCTGCTTGCGGTCGACCGAGAAGCCTTCCTCGGTGGCAACGTCGGCTGCGTCACGCGGGGTGACCGAGCCGTAGAGGTTGCCGCCATCGGAAGCGGAGCGAATCACGATGAACTGCTGTCCGTCGAACTTTTCGCCCAGGGCTTCGGCTTCTTTCTTGGTCTCCAGGTTGCGCGCTTCCAGCTGCGCTTTCTGGGCTTCAAAAGAGGCGATGTTGGCTTCGGAAGCAACTTTGGCCTTGCTCTGCGGCAGCAGGTAGTTACGGGCGTAACCGGGTTTGACGTCTACGACGTCGCCCATCTGACCCAGCTTGGCCACACGTTCAAGAAGGATAACTTGCATGTCAGGTCTCCTTACTTCACGGCGTAGGGCAGCAGGGCGAGGAAGCGGGCGCGCTTGATGGCGCGGGCCAGTTCACGCTGCTTCTTCGCCGAAACGGCGGTGATACGGGAGGGAACGATTTTGCCGCGCTCAGAGATGTAGCGCTGCAGAAGACGGGTGTCTTTGTAATCGATCTTCGGCGCATTGTCGCCCGAGAAGGGGCACACTTTGCGGCGGCGGAAAAACGGTTTGGCTGCCATGGTTTAGCGTCCTTTTCTCAAGCGTTGATCAGCGGCGTTCACGGCGACCTTCACGGTCGTCACGCTTCTGCATCTGGACCGAGGGGCCTTCGTCGTGTTCGTCGACCTTGATGGTCAGAACACGCATGACGTCGTCATGCAGGCGCATCAGGCGTTCCATTTCCTGAATCGCCGCAGACGGTGCGTCGGTCTTCAGGAAGGCATAGTGGCCTTTACGGTTCTTGTTGATCTTGTAGGCCATCGTCTTGACGCCCCAGTACTCCTGGTCGACCAGCTTACCGCCGTTGTCGGACAGAACAGCACCGAAGTGTTCGATGAGGCCTTCAGCTTGCGAGTTGGACAGGTCCTGACGCGCAATCATTACATGCTCATAGAGGGGCATGCGAACTCCTGTTTGTGTCTAGGCGCATTTCATAGACGGGGCGATGTAGCCTTCCGCGGCCCTGTCACGAGAGTCTGCGCGGATCGAATGTCGTGCGGAAGGAAGCCCCGATATACAGGCTTTGCCGATAAGAGCAAGGGATAAACGCAGGGCTACGCCTGCGATCACTCGTGGCCCGGCCTAAGGTCATGCTTAAGGCCACTGTGGCGTGCGGGAAACCCCCTTGGTTTGGTCAAAATACTGCCGCATTCATCGGCTTCAACGTGGTTAATCAAGCATTAACGAGCGTCGGTTTGCCCGGCCAGCTACAGTGAGGACCCCATGCGCCTAGCCCAGATACCGCATCCCGTCATTCCCGGATCCTTTGCCACAGCCCCTGGCGCCATGAGGGGCGGGTCGCTTGTGCTGGGGTTCAAAGCGAATTGGCCGATGCGGCGGATGCTGCTGCAGATGCTGGGCGTGGCTTTATTGCTCTGCGCGGGAGGGCTGTGGATGATGAACGCGGAAATGATGCACCCGGGGGACAAAGTGATCCGGGTGGGCGTTTGCGTGGTCTTTTTCTTTCTGGGGATGGTTCTGCTGACCATACGGCCCCTGCGGCCCGGGACAGAAGTGTGTTTCGATCCGGTGCGGCGGGAATTGCGGGTGCTGAGAACCAATAGCCAAGGCGCGGTCCGGACTATTCTGCGCCGCCGCTACGACAGCCTTGGGGCAGCACGGCTGACCTCGGCCACGGTTCAGTTGTTCGAGGCGGATGGCAGCCTGTTGTTCGAGGTGCCGCTGAGTACTGTGCAGTCCCGCAGCCTGTTGCGCGATCAGCTCAGCGGATCTGTGCCGCTGCTGACCTGAAAACCGCTTGAAAAATAGGCGCAGAATTTTCGCGGTTGCTCGGTAAGGTATTGCAATCAAACGGACAACTTCTCGGTTCGCGGGTAACTGTTCGGTTAGGAACAGACAATGTGGAAAATTGCCAGTTTCATTTCGTCGCCCGGTGGCACAGGTGTTGGGCATACAAAATTCGTTCCAACGGAGTCCTCTGACGATGAAAAACCTTCTGCTTGCCGCCGCCCTGACCGGCGCCGCCGCCACCGCCGCTGTCGCCGCGCCTGAAAAATACGTGCTGGATTCCAGCCACAGCCAGGTGGTGTTCAACTACAACCACCTCGGCTTTTCGACCACTTGGGGCATGTTCTCGGGGTTTGAAGGCGAGATCATGTTCGACAAGGAAGATCCGGCAGCCTCCAGCGTTTCCGTGTCGATGCCCGTGATGTCGATGCTGACCGGCTGGCAGGCGCGTTTCGATCACTTCATGTCCAATGACTTCTTTGCGGCAACCGAAGATGAAATGGTGACCTTCACCTCCACCGAGATCCACGTGTCCGGCGAGAACACCGCGCACATCACCGGCGATCTGACACTGAACGGTGTGACCAAATCTGTCGTGCTGGATGCCAAGCTGAACCAGTCGGGTGATCACCCGATGGCGGGCAAGCCCTGGGCGGGTTTCAATGCAACCACCACGCTGCTGCGCAGTGACTACGGTCTGGAAAAATTCGCTCCTTACGTCAGCGATGAAGTCCAGGTTCAGATCTCCATCGAAGCGATGAAAGCTGAATAAGCTACTGACTCGATCGTAAGATCCGCCGCCGGTTCCAGTCTGGAACCGGCGGTTTTTTTGTGCGCGCTGGTGTGGTGCGCTCTGGAGGGCCTCAATAGGCTCTAGCGATGGCCGGAGGAGCCGCGGGCAGGGAGGCATCTCAGCGGGAGCCGTAGGATCCCTGCTGCGTCCCCGATTATGGCGTGGAGGACAACAGGTACGGGTTTTCATTCCCTTGGCTTCATTGCACCGTGGAGGCTGTACCTGTCGGGGCCGCCCCCATGCGGAGGCTCTGCCGTCCTTTTGTACCCGCATACGGTTATCGATGGCGTAAACGAAAACGCGGGCCACTGGTGTGGCCCGCGTAAAGAAGCGCTTTGATCGGGGGAAGCCGAGCGGTCAGTTGCGCGTCGCCTCCAGCTCCACCGAGATCTCCACCGCAAAGGCAAGCGTGCCTTCGTCCTGGGTGCCCTGACCGATATTGAAATCCAGCCGGTTGACGGTGGTCTGTCCGCGCATGCTGGCTTTGTCTCCGTCCAGGGTCAGTTCGAATGGCAAGGTGATGGGCACGCTTTGATCGCGGATGGTGAGCGGTCCAACCGCCTGATAGCCGTCTGCGGTCTTTTCGATCTCACCTTCGAATGTTGCGGTGGGATAGGTCGCCTGATCGAAGTAATCCGGGCCCATCGCCTGGTCCGTGACCGATCCAAGGGTCAGCGAAGCGATCGAGATGGTGACGGAAACATCGCCAGCCGGTCCCGGCGCAGTCGGCTCTTCGAAATTGATGTCGGCGTTCCAGTCGGCGAACTGACCGGTTACGCTGCTGCCCATCTGCACAACCGAGATGGCAAGGGTGCCGCTCTCGACGCGCCAGCCAGAGGTATCTGCGGTCTCGGTTTCCGCACTCGCGGTGGACTGCGTTGCAGAGGTTTCGGCCTGCGTTGCTGTGGCGGTTTGGTCGTCGTCGAGACCAAGGAACGCACCGGTACCAAGGACCACTGCAAAGACGGCAATGGCGGCAAGGGCAGGAAGGGCGCTGTGGCTTTGCGCCGGGGGCACGGGCATATCACCGGATCCGGGCAGCATACGACGCAAGGTCGAATCCTTGTCGATCACATGATGCTTCAGCGCGCCCGCCACGTGCAGGGCCAGCGCGGCCAGCAGGGTCCAGACCAGAATACCATGTGCCGCGCCAAATAGGCTGGCAACGCTTTCGGATTTGGCGACAAAGGGTAGGGACTGGCCAAAGGGCCAGAGGATCGGTGCGAAGCCCGTTGTCGCGGCGTGGTGGATCCAGCCGGTCAGCGGCACCGCCACCAGAGAGAAATAGAGCATCCAGTGCACGATTTCGGCCGCCAGTGCTTCGGGCTTGTTGTCCGGGTGCAGCAGCCCCGGCTTCTCCTGCGTCACCGCCCAGAGAATCCGGGCCAGGGCCACAAAGAACACGGCAACGCCGACCGTCTTGTGCAAGGAAAACAACAGCGTGGCGCGGGAAATGGTTTCCTGCGCGCCGTCAAAGCCTGGGCTTTGAATGGTGTGTGCCAGCTCGTTGGCAAAATAGCCAAGCGGGAAGGCGGCAAGGATCAGCAAGGCTGTCAGCCAGTGAAACGTCTTGGCGACACTGCCATAGCTGGAGAATGAATTGCGGCGGGACACGGGGACAAACCCTCCTTGGGTACGGGATACAACAACAGCCTACCGTGCGGGGGCGCGCATGCAATGCGGGCAGCTGTCAACCGGTGCACATGGGAGGTGCGCTGACGCGGCATCGGGCGCAGATCCCTTGTACGCAGGGTCAGCTGCGTCTAAACCGGCTGAAATGGCAAATAAAGATGGGGTCTTTGATGACTGTCGCATTCGTGTTTCCCGGGCAGGGTGCCCAGACAATCGGCATGGGCAAGGAGTTGGCCGAGGCCTATCCCGCCGCAAAAGCGGTGTTTGACGAGGTCGACGCGGCGCTGGGGGAATCCCTCAGCAACCTGATCTGGGAGGGTGATATCGAAACCCTGACCCTGACTCGCAATGCCCAGCCGGCGCTGATGGCGACCTCCATGGCCGCGATGCGCGCACTTGAGACCGAAGGTGTCACCATCAACAAGGCCGCTTTTGTGGCTGGGCATTCGCTGGGGGAATATTCCGCGCTGGCTGCCGCCGGGGCGATCTCGGTTGCCGATACCGCGCGTCTGCTGCGCACCCGCGGCGCTGCCATGCAGGACGCCGTGCCGGTGGGCGAGGGCGCCATGGCCGCGATCCTGGGGTTGGATCTTGACGCGGTCCGTGCTGTTGCCGAAGAGGCCGCTCAGGGTGAGGTTTGCCAGGCTGCCAATGATAACGACCCGACGCAGGTTGTGGTCTCCGGATCCAAGGCCGCTGTTGAGCGCGCCGCAGTGATTGCCAAGGAAAAGGGCGCCAAGCGCGCCGTGATGCTGCCGGTCAGTGCCCCATTCCACTGCGCGCTGATGCAGCCTGCCGCCGATGTGATGGCCGAGGCCTTGGCTGGTGTTGAGATCAAAGCCCCTGCCGTGCCGCTGATCGCCAATGTGCGCGCTGATGAGGTGACCGATCCCGATACCATCCGCCAGCTGCTGGTCGAGCAGGTCACCGGTTCGGTGCGCTGGCGCGAAAGCGTGCAGGCGATGGCCGCCAAAGGTGTGACCGAGTTCTGGGAAATCGGCGCGGGCAAGGCCCTGTCCGGTATGATCCGCAAGATCGACCGCAGCCTGACTTGCCGTCAGTTCGGCACCGCCGAGGGCGTTAAAGCTGCGGTTGAAGGCTGACGCGCGGCCTGAGCGATATGTCTGCCGGTTGCCCGGCGGGACGTGGTCGCCCGGGTGGGCGCAAACGCGCCCGCCATGGGGCGGGCGGACGCGTCCCGAGGCTTGCGCGCCGGGAGAAGACCATAAATAGCGTCTCTGCATGAGGCCGTTCAAAGACTTGAGGAAAAGAACATGTTTGATCTGACTGGCAAGACTGCCCTTATCACCGGCGCATCCGGCGGTATTGGCGGCGATATCGCCCGCGCGCTGCATGCTGCTGGCGCCACTGTTGCCCTTTCCGGCACCCGCGAAGAGCCGTTGAAGGCCCTAGCCGAGGAACTGGGCGAGCGCGCCTTTGTGCTGCCTTGCAATCTTAGCGACGCGGACGCCGTCGAAGCGCTGCCGAAACAGGCGGCCGAGGCAATGGGCTCCGTTGATATCCTCGTGAACAACGCAGGCATCACCAAAGACAACCTGTTCATGCGCATGAAAGACGAGGAATGGCAGAGCGTTCTGGACGTGAACCTCACGTCCACCATGCGCCTGTGCCGGGGCGTGCTGCGCGGCATGATGAAGGCGCGCTGGGGCCGGATCATCAATATTTCCTCAGTGGTCGGTGCGACCGGCAACCCGGGGCAGGCCAACTACGCAGCCTCCAAGGCCGGTATGGTCGGCATGTCCAAATCCCTCGCCTATGAAGTGGCCAACCGGGGCATCACCGTCAATGCGGTTGCCCCCGGTTTCATTGCCACAGCGATGACCGACAAGCTGAACGACAACCAAAAGGACGCGATCCTAACCCAGATCCCGGCAGGCCGCATGGGAGATTCGAAAGAGATCGCTGCCGCGGTTCTATACCTTGCCAGCGCCGAGGCCGCTTATGTGACCGGCAGCACCCTGCACGTGAATGGCGGTATGGCGATGCTGTGATTGGCAATAGCTTTGCCGCGCCGGATTGCGGCGTTGCAGAATGATGAAAAAGGGGCCCTCTCGGGCTCCTTTTTTGCGTCCGTCAGAGGTGATCTCCTTCACAAGTATCTGTTAACAAAAACTTTATGGTGAAATCCGCGGCGCGGGGCTTGTGGGCGTTCCCCACAACCTCCATTTGCCAGTGCAGCACGCGTTTTAACCCGTTCTCTGGATAACCCGGAACGGCGCGAAAACGTTTGCCTCTGGGCGCGTCTGTGCTATAGGCGGCCCATATTTCCGCTGACGAAGGGGGTTGACCCCTGTCTCGGTCAGCCCCCGCCCGGCGGGGGCACAACCGCCCGGATCGGGCAAAACCACGCCAGCCCGAGCGGGTAAGGGCAAAACCGGGCAGATTGCCCTGAAGAAAAAACGAGGAATGGATATGAGCGACGTCGCAGACCGCGTGAAAAAGATCGTTGTAGAGCACCTGGGTGTTGAAGAAGCCAAAGTGACCGAGAATGCCTCGTTCATCGACGACCTGGGCGCAGACAGCCTGGACACGGTCGAGCTGGTTATGGCCTTTGAAGAAGAGTTCGGAATCGAAATTCCGGACGATGCAGCCGAAACCATCCAGACCTTCGGCGACGCAGTGAAATTCATCACTGAAGCTTCCTAAGATACGTCATTCACATATCTGTGAATGCCAAGGCGGCGCTTTCCTACCGGGAAGCGCCGTTTTGCGTCATGGAGGGTAGACGGTTTTGTGGCGAGGTGATCATGGACGTCCCCAGTCTGTGGTATGCTGGGGACGATATCCTGATCCAACCCGCTAGGAGGACCTATGCCATGATGATCTACCCCACGATGGAGCTGATGAACGGCGGTTGCGTAACGCTGGACAAGGGGCGCCTGGAGGAACCGGTTCTTTGGCATGTGGATCCGGTCAAGACGGCCAAGGATTTTGCGGCCGCCGGGGCGGAATGGATGCACCTGACCGACTTCAATGCGGTGCAGGGCGATGATTCCAATGCTGCGCTGGTCGAGGAAATCATCCGCAGCGTCGGCATTCCGGTGCAACTGGGGGGTGGCCTGCGAAGCCGCGAGCAGGTCGAGCACTGGATCGACCTTGGTGCCGGGCGGGTCACCGTCAGCACCCTGGCCGCGCGGGATCCGGCGCTGGTCAGCGAATTGGCCAAGCAACACCCCGATCAGATCGTGCTCGCGGTGGATGTCTGGCAGGGGCAGGTGATGACCGAAGGCTGGCGCCAATCCGGTGCGTTCTCTCCTGAAGCCTATATCGCCGCCTTTGAAAACGCGCCTTTCGCGGCAATCCTGGTCACCGATATCGACAGCGACATGTCCGAGGTCGAGGCGCAGCTGGGTCTGATTTCCGGCCTAGCAGCCGAGGCGAAAGCGCCGGTCATCGCCAGCGGCGTGGTGCGCAACGTGGATGACATTTCGCGGTTGAAATACATCCCCAATATTGCCGGTGCCCTGGTCGGGCGGGCGCTGTTCCGCAAGACGCTGACTCTTGAGGAAGCGCTGGAAACCGTGCGTCCGCAACCCGAACCCGTCGCGGAATTTCGCTAAAGCACCGATGACGCGGTCGTTATTTCGGCGCTCTGCGGGCTCCGGCGGCGGATGTTCCGGGCTACCAAGGTGATAGGTCAGTCGCTTAGTCTGCTGAAAAGAAATGAAAACACCCTTCGGCGCAGCAGGCCGTAGGGTGTTTTTCTTTGGTGGTCTCCGACAATACAGTCCGACCGGCCCATCTGCGCGGACCTGCGTCGGCGCTCTTGCACCTTTTGGTAAATCCAAGGTATCTGGATGGGCGAAAAATGCCGAGGCAGAGGAGAGCATGGAATGCGTCGAGTAGTTGTCACCGGACTTGGCCTGGTTACCCCTTTGGCCAGCGGGGTAGAAGAAACATGGTCGCGTCTGCTGGAAGGTAAATCCGGCGCCGGGCCGATCACCCTGTTCGATGCCCATGAAAGCGGCGTCGCCACCACCTATGCCTGCGAAGTCCCGCGCGGTGATGGCACCGATGGTACCTTCAACCCCGATGAGTTCCTTGCCCCCAAGGAACAGCGCAAGGTGGATGATTTCATCCTCTATGGCATGGCGGCTGCGGATATGGCCGTCAAGGATGCCAACTGGACCCCGAGCGACGAGGAATCCCTGCTGCGCACCGGCGTGATGATCGGCTCCGGCATCGGCGGGCTCAGCTCGATCGCAGACACCGCGGTTCTGATCAAGGAACGCGGTCCGCGCCGTGTCTCCCCCTTCTTCATTCCTGGCTCGCTGATCAACCTTGCCTCCGGTCAGGTGTCGATCCGTTATGGCTTCCGCGGCCCGAACCACTCGGTCGTCACCGCCTGTTCCACCGGCGCGCACGCCATCGGTGATGCCAGCCGTATCATCCGGGCAGGCGACGCCGATGTAATGGTCGCTGGCGGCGCCGAGGCGGCAATCTGCGAGATCGGCATCGCGGGCTTCAACGCTTGCAAGGCGCTCAGCACCAAATACGGCAACGATCCGCAATCCGCGAGCCGCCCCTATGACGAGGATCGCGATGGTTTCGTCATGGGCGAGGGCGCCGGCGTGGTGGTGCTGGAAGAATACGAACACGCCAAGGCGCGCGGCGCCAAGATCTATGCCGAGGTCCTGGGATACGGCATGTCGGGCGATGCCTATCACATCACCGCCCCGTCTGAATCCGGTGAGGGTGGCGAGCGCGCCATGCGGGCCGCGCTGTCCAATGCGGGCCTGAAGCCGACGGACGTGGATTACATCAACGCACATGGCACCTCGACCATGGCCGACACCATCGAGCTGGGCGCGGTTGAGCGGATGCTGGGCGATCACGCGGGCAATGTCACCATGTCCTCGACCAAATCTTCGACCGGGCACCTTCTGGGTGCGGCCGGCGCGATCGAGGCGATCTTCTCGATCCTGGCGATCCGCGATCAGGTGGCACCGCCGACCATCAACCTGGACAACCCCGCCATTGAAAGCCGGGTCGATCTGGCGCCCAACGCCAAACGCGAACGCAAGATCGACGTGGCCCTGTCGAACTCCTTTGGCTTTGGCGGCACCAATGCTTCGGTGATCTTCGGAAAGCCGAAATAAATGTGGCGCGCACTGGCCTCCAACATGCTGACGGTCCTCATCGTGGCGCTGTTCCTCTTGGGCGGCGTCATTATGTGGGGCCAGTCGCAATACACCTCTGAGGGACCGCTGGAGCAGGCCATCTGCCTGCGCGTCAAAAGCGGCTCCAACATGACCCGCGTGTCCCGCACGCTGGAGGATCAGGGCGCGGTGACCTCCGGAGCCCTGTTCCGGGTTGGTGTGAAATACAGCGACAAGGCATCGCTGCTGAAGGCGGGCAGCTACCTGGTACAGCCCGGCGCCTCGATGGAGGAGATCGTCGATCAGATCACCCGTGGCGGCGCCAGCACCTGCGGCACCGAGATCGTTTATCGCGTCGGCGTCACCCGGGTTCTGGCTGAGGTGCGCGAATTGGATCCGGCCAGCAACCGGTTCGTGGAGCGGGCAGAGTTCAACCCCGCCGAGGATGAAGCGCCTGCCGAATACCTTGAGAAAAAGGCCGAAGCTGACACCCGGTTCCGTATCGCACTGGCCGAAGGTGTGACCAGCTGGCAGGTGACCGAGGCGCTAAAGTCCATGGATATCCTTGAAGGCGATCCCGGTGAGCGCCCGCCCGAGGGCATGCTGGCGCCGGACAGCTATGAGGTCACGCCCGGTGATGAGCGGGCAGCGATCCTTGCAGAAATGCAGGAACGTCAAGTCCTGCGCATCAATGCCGCCTGGGAAGGCCGCTCTGCGGATGCTGCTGTGGAAACGCCCGAAGAGATGCTGATACTCGCCTCGATCATCGAAAAGGAAACCGGTGTTGCCGAGGAACGTGGGCAAGTGGCCAGCGTCTTTACCAACCGTCTGAAACGCGGCATGCGTTTGCAGACCGACCCGACGGTGATCTACGGTGTCACCCAAGGCGAGGGCGTGCTGGGACGTGGTCTGCGTCAAAGCGAGCTGCGCCGGGTAACGCCTTGGAATACCTATGTCATCGAAGGGCTGCCGCCGACCCCAATTGCCAACCCTGGCTTTGCCAGCCTGGAGGCCGCGGTCAATCCGGATGAAACGGATTACCTGTTCTTCGTTGCCGATGGCACGGGCGGCCATGCCTTTGCCGAAACCCTGGCCGAGCACAACCGCAACGTGGTCAAGTGGCGTCAGATCGAGGCAGAGCGTAGCAGTGATTGAGGCGTCCTTTATCTGACGCTGGCACCCAGCGGCAGATGACACATTCACAGTGATACAAAAGGGCGCTTTGGCGCCCTTTTTCTTTGCGTGCTGACCGCGGGACACCCGGTCGCTTTGCATCCGACGGGCCGCAAAGCCTAACAAGGATTGGCGCCGCCGTTCTACCAACCTGCTGCAGCGCTTGACATGACGGGTAGAAACCCGTATAAGTTGAGCTGCAGTTGGAAGGAAACTTGGCGGCCCCGCAGCGCATGTCGGCGGCCGTCCTTTCTTTCTCTCATCCGGAGCATTTCCGTATGAGGCCCGATTATTCCCATGACAACACCAGACCCCGTCGATGAGCATCGGCCCGTCCGCGACCTGTTGCGGTCTTTGCAGGCCTCGCTGCTGCGGCTGCGCAACGAGGCGGAGGGCTTGCACGACTCTCTGATGCAGAACGGTGCAGAGGCGCTGACACAGGGAGAGCGGCAGCAGGTGGCGAAGCTCGAAAGCCTGATCCGGGACAGCCAGAAAGTGGAGAAGTTGATTGCAGAGCGAACCCATGACACCGCCGCAGGGGATGCTGAACTCGACCTTGAAGAGGCCCGGGCTGAAATCTGCCGCCGCCTGGATTGCCTCCGGGCCGCTGCAGTTGCAGAGCCGCCTGCTGGAGGGACTGAGTGATCAGGCCACGCGGGCGTTGCCCTATCTGTTTGAGGTCTGGGCCCATCCCCATCAGCTGCCACCAGAGGGCGATTGGCGTTGCTGGGTGATCCTGGGCGGGCGCGGGGCGGGCAAGACGCGGGCCGGCGCAGAATGGCTGCGGGCGCAGGTCGAGGGGGCGACGCCCATGGCCGTAGGAAAGGCCCGGCGCGTTGCACTGATTGCCGAGACATACGATCAGGTGCGTGATGTGATGATCCACGGCGACAGCGGGTTGCTGGCTTGCTCTCCCTCGGATCGCCGTCCGACGTGGAAGCCGAGCGAGCGCAAGTTGATCTGGGCCAATGGCGCGATGGCGCAGGCCTTTTCCGCCCATGATCCTGAGGCCCTGCGCGGCCCGCAGTTCGATGCGGCCTGGGCGGACGAACTGGCCAAGTGGAAAAAGGGTCGGGATTGTTGGGACATGCTGCAATTTGCCTTGCGGCTTGGCACGCACCCGCAGGTGTGCGTCACCACAACGCCCCGCAACACACGGCTGCTGCGGGAGTTGCTGGCGCGGGACAGCACGGTACAAAGCCACGCCGCGACCGAGGCAAACCGGGCCCATCTGGCGCCCTCCTTCCTGACAGAGGTCCGCACGCGCTATGCCGGATCGCGGCTGGGGCGGCAGGAACTGGACGGGGTGCTGCTCTCGGATGTGGAGGGGGCGCTTTGGTCGGCGGAGCAGCTGGAGCGGGGCCGGGTCGAGACTGCGCCGCGGATGAGCCGGGTGGTGGTGGCGGTGGACCCTGCTGTCAGCGCTGGGAAATCCTCGGACGCCTGTGGGATCGTGGTGGCCGGTGCCATCACCGACGGGTCGCCGCAGGATTGGCGCGCCTTCGTGCTGGCCGACCGCACCCAGGAGGGCGCGCAGCCGCTGGCCTGGGCCCAGGCGGCGATCCGCGCGCGCGAGGATTTCGACGCCGACCGGCTGGTGGCCGAGGTCAATCAGGGCGGCGCGCTGGTCGAAAGCGTACTGCGGCAGGTGGATCCAATGGTGCCCTTTCGCGCCCTGCACGCAGCGCGCGGAAAGGCGGCGCGGGCCGAACCGGTGGCGGCGCTTTATGAACAGGGACGGGTGGCGCATCTGCCGGGGCTCGCTGCGCTGGAGGATCAGATGTGCCAGATGACGGCGCGCGGATATCTGGGCCAGGGATCGCCGGATCGGCTGGATGCGCTGGTCTGGGCCCTGCACGAATTGATGATCCGTCCTGCCGCCTCTCTGCGCCTGCCACGGGCGCGCCTGCTCTGATCCGGGGGCCGGGGTGTTGCGACCCCGGCGGGCGCGGCACTTCGTGGATCTTCATATCGCTCAGGCACAACTGTTTCTCAGCAAAGGGCGGATTGGCCCGATCAAGCATGAGGAGTGCAGCATGGTCTTTGACCTCCTGCGGCGCAAGACACGGGCAGCCGAACCCCCGGTGCAGCAGAAAGCAAGCGCGGCGGCCCGCGTGGTGAACTGGCACGGGCTGGGCGGTGTCAACTGGAGCCCGCGCGACGCCGTCTCGCTGACCCGCAGCGGTTTTGCAGGCAATCCAGTGGGATTTCGCGCCGTCAAACTGATCGCCGAGGCGGCCGCCTCTTTGCCGCTGATCCTGCAGGATGCGACGCAACGCTATGACAACCATCCGCTGCTGACCCTGCTCGCACGGCCAAACCCGGCGCAATCCCGCTCGGACCTGATCGAGGCGCTGATTGGGTATATCCTGCTGTCTGGCAATGCCTACGTTGAGGCCGTAGCCGGGGAGGAGGGACTACCGGCGGAGCTGCACGTGCTGCGCCCAGACCGGATTAGCGTCGTTCCCGGGGGCGATGGCTGGCCGGTGGCCTATGACTATGCGGTGGGCGGGCGCAAGCACCGGTTTGCCGCCACTGGCACCCGCAGCCCGATCTGCCACATCCGCAGTTTCCACCCGCAGGACGACCACTACGGGCTTGCGCCGCTGCAGGCCGCCGCGACGGCTGTGGACGTTCACAACGCTGCCTCGCGCTGGTCCAAGGCGTTGCTGGATAATGCTGCCCGCCCATCCGGGGCGCTGGTCTGGTCCGGCAGCGATGGGCAGGGCATGATGCCCGAGGATCAGTTTCGCCGGTTAAGCGATGAAATTGAAACGAATTTCCAGGGTGCACGCAATGCTGGCCGCCCGATGGTTCTGGAAGGCGGCCTTGACTGGAAACCGATGGGGTTTTCGCCCTCGGACATGGAGTTCCAGAAAACCAAGGAAGCCGCTGCGCGGGAAATCGCCCTGGCATTCGGGGTGCCGCCGATGCTGCTGGGTCTGCCCGGCGATGCTGCCTACGCCAATTATCAAGAGGCAAACCGCGCGTTTTACCGGCTGACCGTGCTGCCGCTGGCGGGCCGTGTGGCAACGGCGCTTTCGGATTGGCTGTCGGGATTTACGGGTGAGGCGCTGGAGTTGAAACCAGACCTTGATCAGGTGACGGCCCTTGCGGCCGAGCGCGAGGCGCAGTGGCGCCGGATCTCCCGCGCCGATTTCCTGAGCCGGGATGAAAAACGCCGCCTGCTGGGCCTGCCGCCGCTGGCAGAGGGAGAGACGGATGTCTGAGATACCCTTGCCTCCGTTTGATTGTTCTCCGGGATTGCGGCTGTCTGCACATGAACGCGTCACCGAGATCCAGAACCAGGCGATGAACCGCAGGCTGGAGCGGATGGAGCAGATGATGGAACGGCTGGAAAAACGCCTGTGGCTGACTGTTTATGGCGTTGCCGCGGTGATCCTGGCGCAGGCGTTTCAATCCTTTCTGGTTGGTCTTTGATCACAAATTCAGAGTGTTGTCGGGAGTATTGCATGCAACCTGAAATGGAATTGGAACATAAGTTTGCCGCAGGCGGCGGCGGGCTTGCTCTTGCGGCGGATAATGTCGTGCGGGGCTACGCCAGCCTGTTTGGCGAAGTCGATCAGGGCGGCGATGTGGTGATGCCCGGGGCCTATGGTGCCTCGTTGCAGGCACTGGCCGCGCGGGACTGCAAGGTCAAGATGCTGTGGCAGCACGATCCTGCGCAGCCCATTGGGGTCTGGGACGAGGTACGCGAAGATGCGCGTGGCCTTTGGGTCAGCGGCCGGGTCCTGACCGATACCCGCCGCGGCGCCGAAGCGGTGTCCCTGATCACGGCCGGGGCCATTGACGGGCTGTCGATTGGCTATCGCACGGTCAGGGCGACCCGGCGGGCCGGGGGCGGACGGCAGCTAAGCGAGTTGGATCTCTGGGAGGTTTCGCTGGTGACCTTCCCGATGCTGGCGGCAGCCCGGGTGGCGGCAAAATCGCGGCGCTGCGCGGATGAGGCTCTGCGGACCCTTGCGGCGGAGCTGCGCGATGCCTGCGCGGATACCGAGGGGATCCAGGGCCCGCAATACCTTCACAACACAGGACAGGCAGATGAGCAATCACAACAGTCCGGCTGACACCGGAGAAACGGCGCCTCTGGCGCAGGAAGTCCGGCAGGCGGTTTCCGGCTTTGTCAAAGACTTCAGGGGGTTTCGGGGTGAAGTGCAGGAAAAACTGAAACAGGTGGACGCGCGAATGACAATTCTGGATCGAAAATCTCTGGTGGTGAACCGACCGCAACTGGCCGCAGGCGAGGATATCGGTGCCCCGCATCAAAAGGCCTTTGGCAGCTATCTGCGCTCGGGGGATGAGAGCGCGTTGCGCGGGCTGGATCTTGACGGTAAATCCCTGTCCACCGTGGTCAACAGCGATGGCGGCTACCTGGCGGATCCGCAAACGGCGGACACGGTGAAATCGGTGCTGCAATCGACAGCATCGATCCGGGCCGTGGCCTCGGTCGTGAATGTCGAGGCGACCTCGTTCGATGTGCTGATCGATCATACGGATGTGGAGGCAGGCTGGGCCAGTGAAACCGATCCCACTGTCGAAACCGGCACGCCCTCCATTGACCGGATCACCATCCCGCTGCATGAACTCAGCGCCTTGCCCAAGGCCTCGCAACGGTTGCTGGACGACAGCGCCTTTGACATCGAAGGCTGGCTGGCCGGGCGTATCGCCGACAAATTCGCCCGCTCCGAGGCGGCGGCCTTTCTGAGTGGTGACGGGATCGACAAACCCACCGGGATTCTGACCCATCCGGCGGTCGGCAATAGCAGCTGGAGCTGGGGCAGCCTTGGTTATGTGGCGACGGGCACCGATGGCAGCATCGGCACGGGCGATGCGATTGTCGATCTGGTCTATGCGCTGGGGGCGCGCTACCGGGCCAATGCGACCTTCGTGATGAATTCCAAGACCGCCGGGGTAATCCGCAAGCTGAAGGACGCTGACAGCCGTTTCCTGTGGTCCGACGGTCTGGCTGCGGGCGAACCGGCGCGGCTAATGGGCTATCCGGTGCTGGTGGCCGAGGACATGCCCGATGTGGCCTCGGACAGCTACGCGGTGGCCTTTGGCGATTTTGCGGCCGGCTACACAATTGCCGAACGGCCCGACCTCAGGGTACTGCGCGATCCCTTCAGCGCCAAACCGCATGTGCTGTTTTACGCAACCAAACGCATCGGCGGTGATGTCAGCGATTTTGCGGCCATCAAACTGATGAAATTCGGCCTGAGCTAACCGCCCGGGACCGATGACGGGACCGGCAGCCCGGACCCGTCGGCGGGCGCATGTCAGATACTCCCTGTCGTCCAGCTGCTCCCCCTCCGTCCGAGCGGCAGGGAGGATGTGCGCCCGCTGCAGCCGATGAGACAAAGCCATGAGGACGCCGGGAAGTGCGGAGAAATGTGATGATATTGACCGATGTGGCGCCGCTGCCGGACAGCGCCTTGCCGCTGGAGGCCTTTAAGGCGCACCTGCGACTGGGCACCGGGTTTCCCGAAGACAGCCTTCAGGATGGTGTTCTGAACGGGTTCTTGCGTGCGGCGCTCTCTGCCATCGAAGCGCGGACTGGCAAGATACTGATGACACGCAGCTTCACCTGGGAGCAGACGCGCTGGCGCAACGCAGAGGCTGAGATCCTGCCCGTCGCGCCGGTGACCTCGGTGACCGAGATTGTGATGCGGGATGCCGAGGGTGGCGAAATGATCGTGGACCCCGCACTCTACCGGCTGGAGCGCGATACCCATCATCCCAAACTCTGCCCGCAGCGCGGGTTCCTGCCCATCGTGGCCAAGGGCGGTGCGGTGCGGGTCAGTTTCGCGGCTGGGCTGGCGCCGGATTGGGGCGGCTTGCCTGCCGATCTGGCGCAGGCGGTGCTGATGCTGGCGGCGCATTACTACGAATACCGCGAGGATACCGGACTGCACGGCGGCTGCATGCCCTTTGGCGTCACCAGCCTGATCGAGCGTTATCGTCCCCTGCGCCTGTCCCTGGGGGCGGTGCAATGACCGCGGCGCCGCGCCGTCCGCATCTGTCCCGGCAGTTGGTGCTGGAGGACCCGCGGCGTCTGCCCGATGGCGCCGGTGGATATGTCGAAAGCTGGAGCGCGCTTGGCACCCTCTGGGCCGAGGTCACGGCGCTCAGCGGGCGCAACGCAGACCAGCAGGGCGGCAGCCTGTCGCTGCAACGCTATAGCATCACTGTCCGGGCCGCCCCCGTGGGGGCGACGGCGCGGCCGCGTCCTGATCAGCGGCTTCGCGAAGGTACCCGCCGGTTTCGCATAGACGCGGTGAGCGAAGCGGACCCCGGCGCGCGCTATCTGACCTGTTTCGCGGTAGAGGAGCTGGGCGCATGAGCTATGCTATTTCCGCCGCGCTGCAGGCCGCGGTCTATCAGCACCTCTTGGCGGATCCGGCTCTGAGTGCGCTCATCGGCAGTGATCTGTTCGACGCACTGCCGTCAGGTACCCTGCCACAGACCTACGTGGCTCTGGGGCCAGAGGAGGTCGAGGATCGCTCGGATGCTACAGGAGCCGGGGCGCGGCACCGGTTCACGGTCAGTGTGTTTTCTGACACCGCCGGATTTGCCCATGCAAAATCCGTCGCGGCGGCGGTTTGCGATGCGCTGATCGATGCGCCGCTGCTGCTCAGCCGGGGGCGACTGGTGGGCCTCTGGTTCGACCGCGCTGCGGCACAGCGGATCAGTGGCGGCGGGCGCAGCATCGTATTGCGGTTTTCCGCCCGCGTCGAAGACAGCTGACGCCACCCGGCAATCCCTTCAAACCAGACAAAATGGAGTGACCCCATGGGTGCACAGAATGGCAAGGATCTTTTGATCAAGGTGGATATGACCGGCGATGGGCAATTCGATTCCATCGCGGGACTGCGCGCCACCCGGATCAGTTTCAACGCCGAAAGCGTCGATGTGACCAGCCTCGAAAGCCAGGGCGGCTGGCGCGAGCTACTTTCTGGCGCCGGGGTGCGCTCGGCCAATATCTCGGGCTCTGGCGTGTTTCGCGATGCGGGCACGGATGAGCGGGCGCGGCAGCTGTTCTTTGACGGGGTCACCCCGGATTTTCAGGTGGTGATCCCCGATTTCGGGATCATCGAAGGCCCGTTTCAGGTGACCTCGCTGGATTATGCCGGTACCCACAATGGCGAGGCCACCTACGAGCTGGCGCTGGCCAGCGCCGGGATGCTCAGCTTTACTGCGGTGTGATCCATGGCAAATCCCTACAGTGGCGAGGTGGAAATCACCATCAACGGCGCGCCTTACGCGCTGAAGCTGACCCTTGGCGCCCTGGCCGGGCTGGAGCAGAGCCTTGCCAAAGGGAGCCTGGTGGATCTGGTGCAGCGGTTCGAGGCGGGGCGGTTCTCTGCCCGCGATATCCTCGCGCTGCTGGCGGCGGGTCTTGAGGGTGGCGGCCATTCGTTAAGCGCCGAGGAACTGGCCCAGGCGGATATCGCGACAGGTCCGGTGGGCGCGGCGCAGGTGGCGGCGCAACTGCTGGCGCGCAGTTTCTCCCTTCCCGGACCAGAGGCATGAGCAGCTTTGACTGGCCCGCGTTGATGCGTGTCGGCCTGGTTGGTCTGCGCCTCAGCCCAGATACCTTCTGGCGCCTGACCCCGGCCGAGTTGCGGTTGATGCTGACTCCTGCGGGCGCTGGCGGGGCGCTGGACCGTGCAGGGCTTGAAGATCTGATGGCCGCCTTTCCAGACACTCCGAGAGCAAAGGACCCTGACCATGGCGGAGAGTGAAATCGCCGAACTGGAACTGCGCAGCGAGGCATTAGGGGATGCGCTGGGGGATGCCGCCGACATGGCGGCCAGTTTCGACACGGAATTGCGCCGGGTGCGCCAGGCCTTTGCCGCGACGGGCAAGGATGTGCAAAGCCTTGAACGCGGCATGTCACGCGGGTTGCGCCGCGCCTTTGAAGGCCTGGTGTTTGATGGCAAGAGCCTGTCGGACGCGCTGGATACCGTTGCGCGCTCGATGATCCGAACCAGCTATAACGCCGCTATCCGCCCGGTCACCGATCACGTGGGCGGGCTGCTGGCCAGCGGTGTTGGCAATCTGGTCAGCGACATACTGCCCTTTGCCGATGGCGCAGCCTTTTCGCAGGGGCGGGTGATGCCCTTTGCCCGGGGCGGCGTGGTTAGCGGCGCCACGATGTTTCCCATGCGCGGCGGCACCGGGCTGATGGGCGAAGCGGGGCCAGAGGCGATCCTGCCGCTGCGCCGCACCGCCGACGGATCGCTTGGCGTCACCAGTTCCGGCAGCGGTGCAACGCAGGTGGTGATGAACATTGCCACCCCGGATGTGGCCGGGTTCCGCCGCAGCGAAGGGCAGATCGCCGCGCGCCTGTCCCGCGCCCTGTCGCGTGGCAACCGCAATCGCTGATCTGCGCGCGCCTGATCTACCCAACGACAGATCCCAAAAGGGGGTATTCCGATGAATTTCCACGATGTCCGATTTCCCGCCTCGCTCAGCTTCGGCTCGGTCGGCGGTCCGCAGCGGCGCACTGATATCGTCACGCTCGCCAATGGCCATGAGGAGCGTAACACCCCTTGGGCGCATTCGCGGCGCCGCTATGATGCCGGGCTTGGTCTGCGCTCGCTTGAGGATATCGAGGTTCTGATTGCCTTTTTCGAGGCCCGTCAGGGGCAGATGTACGGCTTTCGCTGGAAGGACTGGTCGGATTACAAATCGGCCCGCGCCAGCGCAGAGGTGGATTTCCGGGACGAGGTGATCGGCACCGGCGATGGGCAAACCACGCGCTTCCAACTGGTGAAGTTCTATCGCTCCGGCACCTCGGTCTACCATCGCCCGATTGCCAAACCGGTGGCGGGAACGGTGCGCGTGGGCGTGAAGCAGGAGGAATTGCGCGAGAGCGTCGATTACGAACTCGACACCGCGACGGGTGAAATCACGCTGGCCTATCCGCCCGAGGCCGGGCTGGAGGTCGTCGCCGGTTTTGAATTCGATGTGCCGGTGCGGTTTGACACCGATCAGATCCTGACCAGCGTCGCCTCCTTTCAGGCGGGCGATGTGCCGGATGTGCCGATTGTGGAGGTGCGGATCTGATGGCCGGGCCGTCGCAACCCTTTCTGGATCATCTCGCCACTGGGGTGACAACACTGTGCCGGGCCTGGGGGCTGACCTGCCGGGATGGCGAATTCTTTGGCTTTACCGACCACGACCGCGATCTGGCATTTGACGGGATGACGTTCAAGGCGGGCAGCGGGCTGACCGCACGAGCTTTGCAACAGGCGACGGGCCTGTCGGTGGACAATACCGAGGCGCTGGGGGCGCTGTCCGATACCACGCTGCGGGCCGAGGATATCGAGGCGGGACGGTTTGATGCGGCGGATGTGCGCTGCTGGCTGGTGAACTGGCAGGACCTGTCGCTGCGCTGGCTGCAGTTTCGCGGATCGATCGGAGAGCTGCGCCGCGCGGGCAGTGCCTTTGAGGCCGAGCTACGCGGGCTGAGCGAGGCACTGAACCGCCCGCTGGGCCGGGTCTATCAGAAACCCTGTACTGCGGTTCTGGGCGATGACACCTGCCGCTTCCATCTGGACTTGCCCGGCTATAGCGAGACCCGCTTGGTCGAGCGCAACGAGGAAGGCCGCCTGTTCTATTGGAAGGATCTGGCAGGCTTTGAACCCGATTGGTTTACCCGTGGGCGCCTGACGGTGCTGACGGGCACGGCTGAGGGGCTTTGGAGTGCGATCAAACAGGACCGCAGCGATGCCACGGGCCGCCTGATCGAACTGTGGGAGCCGTTGCGCGCGCCGGTGGCGCCCGGCGACCTGCTGCAGCTCGATGCGGGCTGTGACAAGCGGATGGAGACCTGCCGCCTCAAATTCAACAACCTCATCAACTTTCAGGGCTTTCCAGATATCCCCGGAGAGGACTGGGTGATGTCGGTGCCGCGCTCGACGGGCGCCAATACCGGCGGCAGCCGCCGATGACGGGCGGAAGGGTGACAGGCGCGGATATTGCCAAGACCGCCCGGGGGTGGATCGGTACGCCCTATGTGCATCAGGCCAGTTGCCGGGGTGCGGGCTGCGATTGCCTGGGGCTGATCCGGGGGATCTGGCGGGCACGCTGCGGGCAGGAACCGGCGCCGCTGCCGCCCTATACGATGGACTGGTCCGAACCGCAGGCCGAGGAACGCCTGTGGCAGGCGGCCCTGCGATACCTGCGGGAAAAACCGCTCTCCGCCAGTGAGGTCGGCGATGTACTGCTGTTTCGCATGCGCGCCGGGGCCGTGGCCAAACACCTTGGCGTTCAATCCGCAACGGGCGCGCCAGAGGTGCCACAGGGGCAGCCCCGTTTCATTCATGCCTATAGCGCGCGCGGCGTCGTTGAGAGCGCGCTGACCGGCCCCTGGCAGCGCCGTATCGTGGCGCGTTTTGCATTTCCCGATGAGGTGAGTTGATGGCGACCATTCTTCTTTCTGCGGCGGGCGCCGCAATCGGCGGGGCCGTGGGTGGCACGGTCGCGGGGCTGTCCTCGGTTGCGATTGGCCGGGCGGTGGGCGCGACGCTGGGGCGGGCCATTGACGAACGGTTGCTTGGCGCCGGGTCGGACCCGGTGGAAACCGGCAAGGTCAGCCAGTTCCGCCTGACCCAGGCCAGCGAAGGCCAACCCATCGCGCAGGTTCTGGGCCGCACCCGTATTGGCGGTCAGGTGATCTGGGCCTCTGACTTTCAGGAAAGTACCACCACCACGGGCGGCGGCAAGGGCGGGCCAAGGCAGCCCAGCGTCACGCGCTACAGCTATTCGGCCTCGCTGGCGATTGCCCTTTGCGAAGGGGAGATCGCCTCGGTGCCGCGGGTCTGGGCCGATGGAGAGGAAGTCTCGCCGCTGGATCTCAACATGACGGTCTATCGCGGCACCCCGGATCAAGCGCCCGATCCAGTGATGGAGGCCATCGAGGGCGTCGGCAAGGTACCTGCCTACCGCGGCACCGCCTATGTGGTGATGGAGAACATCGCGCTGGATGGCTTTGGCAACCGGGTCCCGCAGTTCTCGTTTGAGGTGATACGTGGCGCACAGCCTGGCGGTGCGGAATTCGCCCTTGATCCGGCGCAGTTGGTGCGGGGCGTGGCGCTGATGCCCGGGACGGGCGAATATGCGCTGGCCAGCAGCGCAGTGAACTACTCCGGTGGCCCCGGTGATATGCGCGCCGCCAATACCCATTCGCCGTCGGGACAGACAGACCTTTTGACCTCGCTTTCAGCGCTAGAGGAAGAACTCCCGGCTTGCGGGGCCGCCTCGCTGATCGTGTCCTGGTTTGGTGATGACCTGCGCTGCGGGGAGTGCCAGATCAAACCCAAGGTGGAGCAGAAACTGGCCGAGGGTGTCGGCATGCCCTGGCAGGTCTCAGGAGCGGATCGCAGCAGTGCCGAGGAGGTGCTGAAGGACGAAGCGGGTAACCCCCTTTATGGTGGCACCCCGGCCGATGGGGCGGTGGTGGAGGCGATCAAGGCGCTGAACGCCGCCGGGCAGCGGGTGATGTTCTACCCCTTCATCCTGATGGATCAGGCCGAAGGCAACGGTCTGCCGGATCCCTGGAGCGATAGCCCGGACCAGCCGCATCTGCCCTGGCGGGGCCGGATCACCCTGTCGGTGGCGCCGGGGCGTGAGGGCAGCCCGGATCAAAGCGCCGCTGCCGATGCCGAAGTCGCCGCCTTTATGGGGCAGGCCTCGGCCAGTGATTTTACCATTGGCAATGGCACGGTCACGTATAGTGGACCCGAGGACTGGGGGCTGAGGCGCTTCATTCTGCACAACGCCGCGCTTTGCGCCGCAGCGGGCGGGGTGGCGGCTTTTTGCATCAGTTCGGAAATGCGGGGGCTGACCCAGATCCGGGGCGTCAGCGGATTTCCGGCTGTGACGGCCCTGCGGGCGTTGGCCGCCGAGGTACGCCAGATCCTGGGGCCAGAGGTCAAGATCGGCTATGCGGCGGATTGGTCGGAATACTGGGGCTACCAAAGCCCGGAAGGCGACCGCTATTTCCACCTGGATCCTCTCTGGGCCGATGCGGAGGTGGATTTCATTGGGATCGACAATTACATGCCGCTGTCCGATTGGCGACAGGGCACGGACCATCTGGACGCCGAAGCCGGAGTGCCTGCGATCTATGATCTGGATTACCTACGTGGCAATATCGAGGGGGGCGAAGGCTATGACTGGTATTACCACTCGCCCGAGGCCGAAGGCGCCCAGATCCGCACCCCAATCACGGATGGCGCCCATCAGGAACCCTGGATCTGGCGCTACAAGGATCTGCGCAACTGGTGGGGCCATCCCCATCACGAACGGATCGGCGGCGTACGTCAGCCGCTGCCCACGGCGTGGGAGCCGCAAAGCAAACCGATCTGGTTCACGGAACTTGGCTGCGCGGCCATCGACCGGGGCACCAATCAGCCGAACAAGTTCCTTGATCCCAAAAGCTCGGAATCGAGACTGCCGAAGTATTCCAATGGCCAACGGGACGACCTGATGCAGCTGCAATACCTGCGCGCAATGCTGGGGTATTGGATTGATCCGGCCAACAACCCCATCTCGGCAGAATATGACGCGCCGATGCTGGATATGGATAACGCCTATGTCTGGGCCTGGGACGTGCGGCCCTTTCCGGCCTTTCCAGCGGCGAGCGAGGTCTGGAGCGACGGGGAGAACTACCTGCGGGGGCACTGGCTGAACGGACGTGTCGGCCAGCGCACGCTGTCGTCGACGGTGACTGAGATCTGCACCCGCTCCGGAGTGAGGGAGTCCGATGTCAGCACGCTTTACGGGATTGTGCATGGCTATAGCCTTGAGGGAACAGAGACTGCCCGCGCCGCGCTGCAACCACTGATGCTGCGCCATGGCTTTGATGTGATCGAACAGGATGGGCTCCTGCGCTTCCTGCCGCGCACGGGCACCGATGCGTGTCTGCTGGAGCCGCAGCATTTGGTCGACAGCTCCGAGGTGGAAGGAGACATCGCCCATCAGCGCGCCGCCGAGGCCGAGCTGACGGGCAGGGTACGGTTGCGCTATGCCGAATGGGGCGCCAATTACGATCTCGCCGCACAAGAGGCGGTTCTGCCCGATCAGGTGACCCATGCGGTAGGTCAACACGACCTGCCGATGGTTCTGACTGGGGCAGAGGCCCGCCAGATCGCCGAACGCTGGCTGATCGAGGCCCGCATCGCCCGCGACAGCGCGCGCTTTGTGCTGCCGCCTTCGCGGCTGGATATTGCGGTGGGGGATGTGATCGCCCTGCCGATTGCTGACCCCGGTGCTGAGGAGGAGACCTCGGGGCAGGGCAGTGAGAGCGCCGAGGAGACGCCCGCCCTTTACCGGGTGGATCGTATCGAAATGGCCGAGGCGCAGCTGGTAGAGGCGGTGCGGATCGATCCCGGCGTCTATCTCCCATCCCCCAGCGCCGAGGAGCTGCCCGGTGTAAATGAATTCGCAGCGCCCGTGCCGGTGCTGCCGCTGTTCATGGACCTGCCCTTGCTGACGGGCGAGGAAACCCCGCATGCGCCGCACCTTGCCATTACCGCCCAGCCCTGGCCAGGCAGTGTCGCGGTCTACGGCGCCCAGGCCGACGAAGGCTACACACTGGAAGAGGTGATCGCAGCCAGGTCGGTCGTCGGGATCACCCAGGCGCCCTTGCTGCGCGGGCCGGTCGGGCGCTGGGACCTGGGCGCCGATCTGCAGGTCAAGCTGATCTTCGGGCAGTTGCAAAGCCGCGATATGCTGGCGGTGCTGAATGGGGCCAATGCGGCTGCAATCGGCGATGGCAGCAATGGCAATTGGGAGATTTTCCAGTTCCGCAGTGCCGAACTGGTGGCCCCCGAGACCTATCTGCTGCGCGGGCGTTTGCGCGGCCAGCTGGGCAGCGATGGTCTGATGCCCGATATCTGGCCCGAAGGCTCATTCGTGGTGCTGCTGGATGATACCTTGGGCCAGCTCGACCTGCCGCTGGCGCAGCGGCGAAGGGCGCGTCACTACCGGATCGGTCCGGCGCGGCGGGGCTATGACGACCCAAGCTATGTGCACCGGATCGAGGCCTTTGACGGCAACGGCCTGCGCCCCTATGCGCCGGTGTATCTGCGCCTAGAGGGCGCGCTGGGCGGGGCGATACAGGTCAGCTGGATCCGCCGCACCCGGATCGAGGGCGACAGCTGGGACCTGCCGGAGGTGCCGCTGGGCGAGGCGCGTGAGGAATATCTGCTGCGCGTCCTGCGCGGGCCCGTGGTTCTGCGGGAAGTAACCCTATCAGCGCCGGGCTGGAGTTACTCGGTAGCGATGCAGGTGGCGGATGGGGCATTGCCCGGGGACCGGGTTGAGGTGGCGCAGGTTTCTGACCGGTTCGGCGCCGGGCTTGCTGCCGGGGCGGCGCTAACATGAGGCGGCCCGTCTTGCCGGGTGATATCTCCTCCGCCGCCCGCGCGCTGTTGCATGTCCCCGAGGCAAAGCGCGCCCGCCTTTGTGCCTGCCTGTTTGCGGGTGCCGCGCGGGCTTGTGCCCATATGGAGCAGGGCATGGGGCTGCACCCCAGATGGGGCGATGGCACGCTCAGCGCGGCAGCACGGCTGTTTCCGCTGGCGGATGAGCCACCGCTCGATGATGCCGAATACCTTGCTTGCACGATCCGGGTCCTGCGCGCCGTGCATGGGCGAATAGGGAAAGCCTGTGCGCCACGCATGGGACGTCTGCCCCGCGATTCATTCATAATGAAAATACTTCTCTTCACAAATTTGCGTTTGGCCAAACTTGCGTTAGATACGTAGTCTGATGTGAGAAAAGGATGCCTCACCATGATCAAGACACGCAAAGCCGTTACTCCGCTGGACCCTGTCTGGGACCGCATCGCAACCGAAGCGCAGGAGGCCGTTGATAAACAGCCCCTGATGGGCGGTCTGATTCACGCCTGCATCCTGCACCATCCAACCATCGAAAAGGCGCTCTCTTATCGCGTGGCGGCCAAGCTGTGCTCGAACGAGATGTCGATGGTGATTCTGCGCGAGATCGTCGATGCAGCCTATGCCTCCGACCCGTCGCTGATTGCAGCGGCGCGCGCTGATCTGATGGCGGTCTATGAACGCGATCCGGCCTGCCACCGGCTTTTGCAGCCGATCCTGTACTTCAAGGGCTACCAAGCCGTGCAGGCCTATCGGGTCGGGCACTGGTTGTGGAAACAGGGCGATTACGATCTGGCCTATTTCTTCCAGATGCGGATTTCGGAGATCTTCGGCGTCGACATTCACCCGGCTGCAAAGATCGGCCAAGGCATCATGATCGACCACGCCCACTCCATCGTGATCGGTGAAACCGCCGTCGTCGGCGACAACGTGTCGATGCTGCATTCGGTGACCCTGGGCGGAACCGGCAAGGAAGAAGAGGACCGTCACCCCAAGATCGAGGATGGCGTGCTGATCGGTGCCGGAGCCAAGGTGCTCGGCAATATCCGCATCGGCCACTGCAGCCGCATTGCTGCCGGTTCTGTCGTTCTGAACGATGTCCCCCCGTGCAAGACTGTGGCAGGCGTCCCGGCCAAGATCGTGGGCGAGGCTGGTTGCGATCAGCCTTCGGTCAGCATGAACCAGGTTCTGGCCAGCGGCGAGTAATTCAGGCTCCGTAAGGGGCACGGAGCGGGGCGCCTTCCAAATGGAAGCCGCCCCGTTTTTGTTCTTATGGTCTGCAAGGCCCGGCGTTTCGGCAGGGTATTTCCTCCGCCTGCTTGTCAGGACCGTTTGGTGCAGAGGTGATTTGCCGTTAGCCTTTCGTCCGGTGTTGCTGGTCTGGGAGGTAACAACATGACAGCGTTTATTATCGGGCAGATGCAAATCCACAGCCGCGACTGGATGGAGGAGTATTTTGCCAAAATCCCCAAAGTGGTTGAGGCGCATAGCGGCGAGTTTCTGGTCCGGGGGGGGCGAGCCGGAGATGATGGAAGGCAGCGACCCGCTGCCCGATGCGGCTTTCATCCTTGAGTTTCCCGACCGTGCCCATGCGCAAAGGTTCTGGAATTCGGATGAGTTTCAAAGGCTTGCGATCCTGCGTCGATCCGGATCAACGCTGAATGCCATTCTGGTCGACAAGCTAGCCTAGGCTGTTTTGGGCGCCAGCACCGGGCTGGAGGATGCAAAAGGGCCGGACGTTTCCGCCCGACCCTTGTTTGGTGTGATAGGAACAGCTGCCTGGATCAGGCCAGCATGACCATCGGGTTTTCCAGGTTCTCGACGATGGCGGCCAGGAGGTTCGCCCCAAGCGCGCCATCGATAACGCGGTGATCGACGGACATGGTGACGCTCATCACCGTTGCGACCTTCAGCTCGCCATCGGCACCGACAACCGGTTTTTTCACGCCAGAGCCAACCGCGAGGATGCCTGCATGGGGCGGGTTCACGATGGCGTCGAAATTGTCGATGCCGAACATGCCGAGGTTGGAGATCGCAAAGGAGCCACCCTGGTATTCATGCGGCGCCAGTTTACGGTCGCGGGCGCGGGTGGCCAGGTCCTTCATCTCGGTCGACAGGCTGGAGAGCGACTTCATGTCGGCGTCTTGCAGCACAGGCGTGAACAGACCACCTTCGATGGCGACGGCAACCGCCACGTCCGAGGCTTTCATCTGCAGAACCCGGTCACCGGCCCAGACGGCGTTCGCCTCGGGAACCGATTGCAGCGCCAAGGCCACCGCCTTGATGATGAAGTCGTTGACCGACAGCTTCACGCCGCGTCCTTCCAGCTGCTTGTTCAGCTCACCGCGGAATTTCAGCAGGGCGTCCAGCTGGATATCCCGGCGCAGGTAGAAATGCGGGATGGTCTGTTTCGCTTCGCTGAGGCGCGCGGCGATGGTCTTGCGCATACCGTCGAGCTTGACCTCTTCGTAATTGCGACCTTCGTACATTTTGGCGACGGCATCCGCAGAAGGACCAGCAGGCGCGGCAGCAGCAGCCGGAGCGGCGGTTGCGGGGGCAGCGGCAGGCTGGGCCTCGGCCTTTGGTGCTGCTGTAGCGCCTTCGACGTCGGCTTTGACGATGCGACCGCGCGGGCCGGAGCCGCTGATCGCAGCCAGATCCAGCCCTTTGTCTGCCGCAATGCGCCGCGCCAGAGGCGAAGCAAAGATCCGGCTGCCGTCGGCGGCGGCAGGCGCAGCCGGGGCAGGGGAAGCGGGCGCCGTCGTGGGGGCCGGGGCTTCCTTGGGGCCGCCATTATCGTTTCCAACGCCGGTTTCTGGCGCGGAAACTTCCGGCTTCGCGGCAGGCGCTGCGTCCACGTCATCAGCGCTTTCACCATCGGCGAGCAGAACGGCGATGGCGGTATTGACCTTCACCCCTTCGCTGCCTTCAGGCACCAGGATTTTGCCGATGACGCCTTCGTCGACGGCTTCGAATTCCATCGTGGCCTTGTCGGTTTCAATCTCGGCCAGAAGATCGCCAGAGGCGACGGTGTCGCCTTCCTTGACCAGCCATTTCGCCAGCGTGCCTTCCTCCATGGTGGGAGAGAGGGCGGGCATCAGGATTTCTGTGGGCATCGCTGTCTCTCCTTACCGGTAGGTCACTTGTTTCACGGCGGCGATCACCTCATCCGTAGTGACCAGCGCGTGTTTTTCGAGGTTCGCGGCATAGGGCATCGGCACGTCCTTGCCGGTGCAGGTCACGATGGGCGCATCAAGGTAATCAAAGGCCTGCTGCATCACTTCGGAGGCGATGTAGCTGCCGACCGAACCCTGCGGCCAGCCTTCTTCGACGGTGACAAGGCGGTTGGTCTTCATTACCGATTTGATCACCGTGGGCAGGTCCATCGGACGCAGGGTGCGCAGGTCGATCACCTCGGCATTGATGCCCTCTTCGGCCAGCTTGTCCGCCGCTTCGAGCGCGTATTGCATGCCGATCCCGAAGGAGACGATGGTGACATCGTCGCCGGTCCGCCAGATGCGCGCCTTGCCAAAGGGAACGGTGTAATCATCCATGTCCGGCACATCGAAGGAGCGGCCATAGAGGATCTCGTTCTCAAGGAAGATCACCGGGTTGGGATCACGGATCGCGGATTTCAGCAGGCCCTTCGCATCAGAGGCGGAGTAGGGCATGGCGACCTTCAGGCCCGGGATCTGCATGTACCAGGCGGCATAGTCCTGGCTGTGCTGGGCGCCCACGCGGGCGGCGGCGCCGTTGGGGCCGCGGAACACGATGGGGCAGCCCATCTGACCGCCGGACATATAGAGCGTCTTGGCGGCCGAGTTGATGATCTGGTCGATCGCCTGCATGGCAAAGTTGAAGGTCATGAATTCGACGATCGGCTTCAGCCCGCCAAAGGCCGACCCCACGGCGATCCCGGCAAAGCCGTGTTCGGTGATCGGCGTGTCGATGACGCGCTTGGCGCCGAATTCATCCAGCAGACCCTGCGAAATCTTGTAAGCGCCCTGGTATTCGGCGACTTCCTCACCCATCAGGTAGACTTCTTCGGTGCCGCGCATTTCCTCGGCCATGGCATCGCGCAGCGCCTCGCGCACGGTCTGCTGCTTAAGCGTGGTCCCTTCCGGCCAATCCGGTGTTTCGTCCACCTGCGGGGCCTCTTGGGGTGCGGCAGCAGCGGCGGCCGGAGCGGGCGCCGAAGGTGCCTCTGTGGTCGGCGCTTCCACCTTGGCAGCAGGTGCGGCATCGGCGATGTCATCGGCGCTTTCGCCCTCGGCCAGCAGCACGGCGATGGCGGTGTTGACCTTCACACCTTCGCTGCCTTCGGCGATCAGGATCTTGCCGATCACGCCTTCGTCGACGGCTTCGAATTCCATCGTCGCCTTGTCGGTTTCGATCTCGGCGAGGATATCGCCGGAATTCACGGTATCGCCTTCCTTGACCAGCCATTTGGCCAGCGTGCCTTCCTCCATGGTCGGCGACAGGGCGGGCATCAGAATTTCAGTTGCCATAGTCTTGATCTCTCCCTCAGGCGCTCTTCTGCGGAATTTCGTCGGCGTAGATATCGGTCCACAGCTCATCCAGGGCGGGCTCAGGGCTTTCCTTGGAGAAATCGGCAGACTTGTTGACGATGTCCTTGATCTCTTTGTCGATCGCCTTGAGATCGTCTTCGCTGGCGTGCTTGCCGGTCAGCAGCATTTCGCGGACCTGTTCGATCGGGTCGCGTTCGCTGCGCATCTTCTGGACTTCCTCGCGGGTCCGGTACTTGGCCGGGTCCGACATCGAGTGGCCGCGATAACGATAGGTCTTCACCTCAAGGATATAGGGACCTTTACCCGCGCGGCAGTGGGCCACGGCGCGCTCGCCTGCGTCCTTGACCGTTAGCACGTTCATGCCATCCACTGCTTCGCCGGGAATGCCAAAGGCCTCGCCGCGGGTGAACAGTTCGGGCGTGGAGGTCGACCGGGCCTGGGCGGTGCCCATGGCGTATTGGTTGTTCTCGATGACAAAGACCACCGGGAGCTGCCACAGCGCGGCCATGTTGAAGGTCTCGTAGATCTGACCCTGGTTGGCGGCGCCATCCCCGAAATAGGCAAAGGTCACGCGGCCGTTGTCCTTGTATTTGTCGGCAAAGGCCAGCCCGGCGCCCAGCGGCACCTGCGCGCCGACGATGCCGTGGCCACCATAGAAATGCTTCTCTTTCGAGAACATGTGCATGGAGCCGCCCTTGCCCTTGGAATAGCCGCCTTCGCGACCGGTCAGTTCGGCCATGACGCCATCCGGGTCCATCCCACAGGCCAACATATGGCCGTGGTCGCGGTAGGATGTGATGCGCTTGTCGCCTTCCTCCGCGGCGGCCTCCAGACCGACCACGACGGCTTCCTGGCCGATGTAGAGGTGACAGAAGCCCCCGATCAGACCCATGCCATAAAGCTGACCGGCCTTTTCCTCGAATCGGCGGATCAGAAGCATTTCGCGATAGTGGCGGGTCAGGTCTTCGGCGGAAACATTTGGTTTCTTGGTGCTTTTCCTAGCAGCCATGATGGCGGACTCCCCTCAAAGCCAGATAGTTTAGTGTTAAACTAATCCATATTCGATTTTGCTGTGACTGGCGAGTGCTTTTATGACGCGGGGTCACAACAATGCATAAAAATCCCATATTCCGGGCGGTCATATCTTCGTGACAGTGTAAGTAATTGACCACATACCTCAAAACAGTGAATGTGGATACATGGCACAGGCTTTCTCTTATCTCAGAATTTCTTCAGAAAAACAAACACGTGGCGGTGGTATCGCACGTCAAATCGAAGCGTCGGCACGGTACGCTGCTGAACACGGTTATGAATTAGTCGAGACATTACAAGATGTTGGCGTATCCGCATACCACGGCAAGAACGCCATCGAAGGCGCGTTAGGTACATTCTTGGAGGCCATCGACAGCGGGGCAGTGGAACCGGGCAGCGTCTTGATTGTGGAGAGCTTGGACAGGCTGTCACGACAAGACCCGATGGCTGCTTTCACCCAATTTTCTCAGATCATCAGTAAAGGTATCTCGATTGTCACACTCGTTGACAATCAA
This sequence comes from Pseudophaeobacter sp. A-200-2, assembly GCF_041008815.1. Taxonomy (NCBI): domain Bacteria; kingdom Pseudomonadati; phylum Pseudomonadota; class Alphaproteobacteria; order Rhodobacterales; family Roseobacteraceae; genus Pseudophaeobacter; species Pseudophaeobacter sp. A-200-2. The sequence goes on from NZ_JAXGFU010000008.1 coordinate 263,087, forward strand.
GTGTACTCGCCTGAAACGGTGAAAACAGACGTAAGCAAGCTGTTCTTGTCGTTGGGATCGATGATGCGGGCGCATGACGAGTCGCGGACAAAGAGCTTGCGGCAGACGTCAGCATGGAAGCAGAAGAGGGCTAGCGGTAAGGTCATGACAGAACTTGCCCCGGCGTGGCTGACTGTTGTGGATGGTCAATTTGTAGTCAAAGAGGGCGCGGCGGAACTGATCAATGAAATTTTCCAAAAATGTATCAACGGCATGGGATTTTCGCGGATCACAAAGACGTTCAACAGCGATCATGACCGCTTCCCGCCTTTCGCTGGTGACAAATGGACACCGTCATACGTTGGCAAGATACTAAAGACGCGCCATGTGCTGGGAGAACTGCAACCGTATAGCGGGGTAGGGAAGGACCGTGCGCCAGTTGGTGAGCCGATCAAAGGATATTACCCGCAAATCGTCACCGAAGATGTGTATCTTTTGGCACAAGCGGCGTTGGCAGGCAGGAAGAACAGCGGCGGGCGCAAAGGAGCAAGCTATACAAACTTATTCAGTGGCTTGATTAAATGCGGTAAATGTGGCGCTGCAATGATCTATCGGGCGCGTGGCAATGGCGCAAAAGGACGTGATCATTTGCGGTGCAATAACAGCTACAAAGGCAACGGCTGCGACGGGACAGGCTGGCTTTATCACGAATTTGAAGACGTATTTTATGAATTTGTGAAAGAAATATCATTTTTGGAAGTGTTTAAAGGTGGCGATGTTGAAAGCAAAAAGACACTACTTTCAAAAAATGCAGTTGTGTTGAATGAAAAGATTGCAGAAACAGAACGCCAGATTTTAGCGATCATCGACCGAATGACCGTGGCCGAACTAAGCGAAACGTTGATTTCGGCAATGGCAAAAAAAGAAAAAGAACTTCAACTTGAACTTAAAGACCTTCGCAAAAAGGCCAAAGACAACGAAGACGAACTGAGTGGATTGAAGGCCGAAAACGTTCAAGCGGCGCAAAAAGACTTTATTGAAAAATATGAGCAAGTAACAGACAAGCAAGAGTTGGCAGAAGTTCGCTTTCATATGGCGAGTATATTGAGAAATACCATGTCAAAAATTGAATGTTTCAACGGGTTCAAAGTATATCCATGGGAAACTGACCAGTTGTCGCCTGCGTTTCGGGCTGCGGCGGCTGAAAAGGGTAATAAGACAGACCGCGAACTTGAAACCTTTTTGGATAAATGGACCGGTCAGTTGCTCTATGATAAAAGTGAAAGATACTTCGTTGTCACTTTCAAGAACGGAGTCCAAAGGACTGCCTTCCCCTTCGAAGAGGCAACATACTTAAATGTATCCGAACGAATGGCTGCAATGATGAAAAAAGGGCGTAACTGCCCTACCACCCTCACGACTATGGGGTCTTCTAACGCCTCCTGAGTCAATACATAATTTTGTACCCGGTAATGAAGCACAATAGATAAGTGAAATAATAATAGAGAGGCCGGTGGCTGAGGGTTTTAAAAATTGATTTTTTAAGATTGGCGTAGCCATTTTTGGGATGTAATCCCGAAAATTTACTTATGTAGTGTGGATATTTGTTGACTGCTCCTTTAGTGGCGGCTATTATACGTCAGTTGGAGGAAATTACATATACGTAATTGAAGTAAAGGCTTGAGGTGGGCTACCAACCCTCAGGTCGGGCACGCGCCTCTGCAATTGTCATCAGTGAAATCACGAAATTTGTCCAGCGCCCTTTATTTCATGGGTTGCCTTGATTTTCACGATAGCAATACTCACCAGCCGCAACCCAAGAATACGCCTGACCTTGTGGCTATACTTAAATCATAAATTTTAGAACGAAAGGAATATGATATCAATAATTGACTATTTTCTCACCGGATCTTCGCCACTACAACCCGAATGGTCGTCTGAATATTCAAAAAGTGAAATTAGAAATTCATACCACCGATTTGATTTCAACCTCTTTCCAGAGGATGACGAAGGGTTAGCTGATCGGTTGCACGATGAAATTCTCCATGATGCCTTTGCTATTCGAAACCAAAATCGCCCACCGTCAAGGGCGCGCACCAAAAAGATGACACCCAAGTTTTCAAAAAAGATTTTTGACCTTTGCTTGCTAATGATTGGAAATGGGTTTCACGCAATGGACAAGGAACAAGTGATCAGTGTCAATATAACTGGTCGCAAGGAAGTGGCGCGACTGACCAAGTTTCATAGGGATGACATTAAGGCGGCGATAGAAGCAGCTGAAAAACATGGCTACTTTGAGGTTCTTATCGGTGGAAGTGAGCACTATGAAGGGGAGTTCATCCGTACTGCAACAAGGATGATTCCATTGAACAAATTCCATAACTTGCGAAAGCAGGTTGGGGTATTAAGAGAGGATGTATCCAGAAAAGAAACAGTGAAGCTTCGCGCGACTAAGAAGGAAACCGTATGCAAAAACGGAAAATGGATAACAAAAAAGATAAAGAGTGACTTGAAGATAACAGAAGATTGCTCCGTCTTGAAGGGACGCCTCATCGCGATAAACAACTTCAACAACAAATTTGTTTTGAAGGGTAATAACGTGAATGAAAACGGTATCATTAATGTCCCTGGTACGAAACGGAAGGTGTCGGTCAACCTGAACAGCTATACTGCCATACATACAAATGACCTGGCGCATGGTGGACGTTTATTTGCTATGTCGGGTGTCCAGTCGTTGCCAAAATCTGAACGCGCACAGCTGCGCTGGGATGGGTTCTCCGACGCAGTGGTTGAGTTGGACTTTAGCGGGATGCACCCTTCCTTTCTGGCCGCTTTAGAAGGTGAACAAATGACCAGGTATGCCTACGATGTAGGTGACGTGACCTGCCCCCCGAGGCTCCCTTATTCATAACGAGAGTCTGCGGGTCTGGTTTTCATATTCTCCGTCGTCTGATTGGGCAAGCGCGCCGGGCGCGGAGCCCTCAAATTGCTCAAGCGTC